>JAITEW010000266.1 GCA_031281855.1 Treponema sp. | reverse complement strand
CCGCACCCCCCCGGGGGGGGCTCGCCCCCCCCCCCCCCAACTACAAACAGTACGAAGAAGCAAATTTCTTCATAATAATATTTTTTATTCCCTCCTGTTATAAAAACTCCATTTTACATTGTCAGAAAAACGATTTACTAGTAATAGTATACACCAGGCTTTTTTGGTTGTCAAGAACAATTTTCAAAAAAAATTCAAAGTTTTTTTCTTTTTCTCACAAAACACCTTAACAAAATTTAAGTAGTTTTATGTACCAATGGAGTTTTTGAATAGAAAATGTATGGTTTTAGTATTTATAGAAAAATTTAACAAAATCGTTTTTCCATGAACAACAAAGCCCCTGAAAGTAACCGGCTTTGCGGACAGACACTACTTAAAGGTGATCTTGTCCTTCTCGTACGTCATTTCAGTGCGTATCTCCTCAATAGGCACCCACTGGACCATGAAGGAGATCTGGTTGTTGAACTTATATGCCGGGCGGCTGGTGGTTCTGTCAAGGTAGGGCGAAAGGGTTATCCCCAGCTTGGCGTTCCAGTCGCCCAGGTGGTGGACCATACTGAGGTTAAAGGACTTGAGCTTGAATCCCGAACTCCGCCGCAGATCCGCATCGTCAAACCTGAAGGAATTGACCAGATCCTTGAAAAAATTAGTCTCCAGCCCCGGAGGAAGATCCACAGAACTTGAAAAGAAGGGCATATCCCGGAAATAGCGGTAAATCTGGGAGTTTGCGGAAGATGTGGAAATACTCAGTTCCATAAAATTGGCGATTCCCACTGTGAGGCCCAGAGAGAATGTCAGGGAAGAATAGGTATAGCGCTGCAGATCGAACTTGATCCCCGAATTGGTATCCACTGAAAACGAAAGGCGTTTGTTCCAGAGCTTATCCTTCTTAAAACTTTTCCGGTAACCGAAGGAAAGATCCAGGGGATTGAGATCCTTGTCGCCGGTCTGAACCCAGCCGGTAGTAACCTGCAGCTTGTACGGCACGCCGTAAGCCATTGTATAGGACGCTGTGAATCCGCCAAGAGCGAGGGAAGAACTGAGGTTGGTGTATTCCTTCTGTTCAGGATCGTAGACAACGTACTGCCTGAAATTACCCAGAGTACCGAACCTGAGGGTTTCGGTAATGTTGACGGGTTTGAAGACCCGTTTATCTTCGTCCCAGGGTTCGGTAATCGAAGTATTGGCGCTGGTCTCGCTGATCCAGACCCTGACCGTGGCATTCCCGGCCAGCGAGGCGTCTTTGGGGGGCAAAACCGCCGAAACGTTAAGATTCTGGCTGTAGTTCATGACCGAAGCGGCAATATTGGCGGACACGGTGTGGGTACTCAGCTTTTCCTTGGTCCACTCGCCATATTCCCATTCCCAATGGGGATCGTCTTCGGTGTCAGTCACCCCGGAGCCGTCAAATTTGGTCCGCGCAAAAAGCCCTCCAAGGCTGTAATTAAAACTGGTGGCGCTCCAGACAGCGCTGCGGTAAAAAGGCCGGATCCCGGCGGACAGTTCCCAGTTAGAGGTAACATAAGTCTGATTGTACGCCCGTTCTCTGGCGGCTTCTATCTGCCCTGCGGAACTGAATTCCTCGGCTTCGTCATTGATATAATTATAGCCCTGCCAGGCGCCGGTGCCTCTGAGCCTGAAAGAACCCGAATAGGCCCCGCCGCCAGAGTGGCTCAGCGAAAGGCCCAGACCGCTGCTCGCGTTGATCCGGGACAGCATGGAAGAGATCTCGCTCCAGTCTATATCCTCTTTTTCTTTCCAGTTAGAGGGAGAAGTCCTGAACTGGAGTTCGGAACCAAACGTAGGCTCCAGGGAATAATCAATAGCAAGGCGCGGGCCGCCGGAACTGGAAGTCTCAAAACGCTGGCTCAGAGTCGGAGGCGTCAGGCTGTAGGGATCCTGCGGGGCCTTTTGGGCCTGGGTTTGGTTCGGGGCCTCTTCATCCTCCCAGGGAGGCCGGGGAAGATCCGGCAGAAGGGAATCCCCCGGAGCGGCTGCTTTTTCCCGCCCTGCCTGCGTTGAAGTCTGGGCGGCAGCGGCGGCCCCGGACGTATAGGGGGTTCCTCTCAGAGAAGCGTTCACCGACAGGATATTGAATTTATTGGGATAAAAAAACATATAGTCAGGGTTTGGCGGGGACCAGGGCCCGGTATAGGAGGCTTGGGGTACCGCCCGGCTGCCGAAGTTCAGGGAACTGGAAATACCGGAAACAGAGAAAGACGAAATATAAGGAGCCAGGGCAGGAAAGGAAGGCGAGAAGCGTCCGTTGAGAGTCCAGGCATAGGATGAAAGGTAGGTATCTTCTGTTTCCTGGGAAGCCGCAGTGGCGCCTTCGCGGAGCATAGAAAGCCAGTCCAGTTCCTCGGTGCGGTTCAAAAAATCCCGGTTTACATAAGGGTCCGAATAATAGGGAAACGCCCAGGACAGGGAACCGTTGCCTGCGGATACAGATCCGGTCATGTTAAAACGGTAGCGCAAGGGGATCTCCTGGGAAAAAAGCCGGGCCGTATTCCATTCGCTGACGCCGTCGTAACGGGGAAAAGGGGTGTTGACGCTTCCCATAGGGTAGATATTCCTTGTAAGTCCAAGGCCGAAGGAAAGATCAAAGGCCCCAAAGGCCCCCTTTCTGGGCAAAGCCAGTTCAGTTCCCAGATAGGCCCCAAGATTCGCGTAAGCGTCAAAAAGCACCGACAGCCGGGTGTCGTTGGAATCCCGGTATTTTTTTCCTGTGCTCCTGAGAAATACCCCTTCACGGACTTTTTCCATATCTGCAGAACTTCCGAAAATTTTGGTTATCGAGTTTTCCGATGTTCCCGATGTTTTGGGCCGCCCCAGGATATAGGTAGTGGTTTGCAGAAAGGTTCCCTCTCTGCTGCGGAAGCCGACTACCGGATGGAAGATAATTTCGTCAGAAGGATAAAAGAAAAAAGGCAGCCACAGGACCGGTACATTCCCAACCTTGAGAACAGCGCTGAGGATCGCCCAGTCTGAACCGGGGAGGAGCCAGAGCTTCGAGGCGTTCAGGGACCAGTAGGCTTCCTCGTTTTTGGCGTTAGTGATCTCTGCCCTGGTCAGGACCGTCACTTCCTCGCTGTTCCTGGAGATCACGGTTCCGGCAAAACGGTAAGCCGTGTCGTTTCCTGAAATAGAGCGCTCCGAAATCCCGTCCATAAAGATGCTGGACCAGTTGTCCAGATTTACGGTTATCGATTCGCCTTTGAACGTTTCAACCGTGTCGCCTTCTTCTTTAACGTATACCACCCCTCCTGAGGCGGTAAGGATATTCCTGGTACGGTTGTACAGAATTTCCCAGGCCTTGACCCGGTGCACAGCGTCTCCGTCCTTGAGGCTTATCACCACATCACCCCGGAGCCTGGCGTATTCCTCGTCAACCACGTCCAGGGTAAAGTATTCGGTAGTACGGGCGGATTCAATGGTGATGACTTTAGCCGCCGTGGAAGCCTCTCCTGAAGCGGGCAGTTTGAAGTAGCTGCGCAGACGGTTGGCCAGGTCGTCTTTAGTCCCGCCGTCGCTCAAGCCCAATTCCCGGCACCATGATGCCAGTTCCGTAAGCGTGGATGTTTTAATCTCCATTTCAAGGACGCCGGCTTCGGGATCATTCGATTCCGCGGGAACTTCGTCTAACGCGGCGTCAGGGACTGCGGCTGCTTCTCCTCCGTCCTGAGCTTCAAGCAGAATCGCTGCCGAGAGAAACAGGATAACGAAGGAGAAGTGCCGCTTCATTTACGTCTGGCTGCGTCCCGCCGTTTCTGGCGGTCCTTTTCATTAAAAGCAGCGGATCGTTTGGCCCGTGCTTCCAAAAGTTCCTTGATATACTGGCCTGTATAGGAAAAGGCGCACTTAGCCACTGCTTCCGGGGTTCCGGTGACTATCACCTCCCCTCCCCTGTCGCCGCCTTCTGGCCCCAGGTCGATAAGGTGGTCCGCCTGGAGGAGCACGTCCAGGTTATGCTCGATCATCACCACCGTGTTCCCCTGATCCACCAGGCGCTGAATCACCTCCATAAGCTGCTTCACATCGGCAAAGTGGAGCCCTGTAGTGGGTTCGTCCAGGATGTAAAGGGTCCTGCCTGTGGAACGCTTGGAAAGCTCCAGGGCCAGCTTGACCCGCTGGGCCTCGCCGCCCGACAGGGTCAGGGCCGACTGGCCGAGCTTCACGTAGCCTAGGCCTACGGAAAGGAGGGTTTCCATCTTCCTGGCTATATTGGGGATAGGGGCGAAAAATTCCGCCGCCTCCTCGATGGTCATGTCCAGCACATCGGCGATGTTCTTTCCTTTATAACGTATCTCCAGGGTTTCCTTGTTGAAACGCTTGCCGTGGCACACATCGCAGGTGATATACACGTCAGGGAGGAAGTTCATTTCAATAGTGATGGTTCCGTCGCCTTCGCAGTTCTCGCAGCGGCCTCCCCGGACATTGAACGAAAAACGGCCGGGCTTGTAGCCCCTGGCCCTGGCATCCGGGAGGCTGGCGAAGAGGTTGCGGATCTCGGTAAAAACCTCCACGTACGTAACGGGGTTGGACCTGGGGGTGCGGCCGATAGGGCTCTGGTCGATGTCGATGACCTTGTCGATAAACTCGGCCCCCTCAAGTTCTTCGTAGTCCCCTTCCTGCCGGCTGGTGTCGTAGACCTTGTTGGCCAGCGCCGGGTAGAGCACGTCGGAAAGCAGCGTCGATTTGCCGGAACCCGAAACCCCGGTAATGCAGGTAAAAATACCCAAAGGGATTTCCACGTCGATGTTTTTCAGGTTATGTTCCGACACGCCCCGGAGGCGCAGGAAATTGCCGTTTCCTTCACGCCGTTTCCCGGGCGTCTCCATAGTGAGGGTCCCTGCCAGGTACTGGCCTGTGAGGCTTTCCTTAACCTTCATCACCTCGTCAGGGGTCCCCTGGGCAATCACCCTGCCGCCGTGGACCCCCGCGCCGGGCCCCAGGTCAACGATGTGGTCGGCGGTACGGAGGGTCTGCTCGTCGTGCTCCACTACGATGAGGGTGTTCCCCAGATTGCGGAGATACAGGAGGGTGTCGATAAGGCGCTGGTTGTCCCGCTGGTGGAGGCCGATAGAGGGCTCGTCCAGGATGTAGAGCACCCCTACGAGGCTTGAGCCGATCTGGGTCGCAAGGCGGATGCGCTGGGCCTCGCCGCCTGAGAGTGTCGCCGCTTTCCTTTCCAGGGTAAGGTAATCAAGGCCCACGTTTTTCATGAACCCCAGGCGGGCGTTGATTTCCTTTAATATCTGGGCGGCGATTTTTTTTTCGGTGTTGTTGAATTTGACGGTCTCAAAAAATTTAAGGGAGTCGGTGACCGAAAGGGCCGTGAGTTCCCAGATGTTCCGCCCTCCCACAGTAACCCCAAGGGCTTCCCGCTTGAGCCGCTTACCGCCGCATTCCTCACAGTCCCGCTGGCTCATAAAACTTTCAAACCATTCCCTCATGCCCGGGGACTGGGTTTCATTATACCGCCGCCGCATGTCCTCAAGAACGCCCTGGAATTTGGTATTGTAATCGAAGTGGTTGGTTCCTTCCTTGTTTTTGTAGTGAATCTCAATATCCTCGTGGGTCCCGTACAGGAGTATGTCCTTTACCTTTTTGGGCAGGTCCCTTAAAGGCGCGTCCAGGCTGAACTTAAAGTGCTTCGCGAGGCTTTCAAAGCGGCTGCGGTACCAGGCCGAATCGGGGTTGTAAGGGACGATGCCGCGTTCGTTAAACGAAAGGCTCCAGTCAGGGATAATAAGGCCGGGATCGAACTCCATCTTGACTCCCAGGCCCGAACAACTGGGGCAGGCGCCGTAGGGGTTGTTAAAGGAAAAGAGCCTGGGCTGGAGTTCGGGGATAGAGATGCCGCAGTCGGGGCAGGCGTTTTTTTGGGACATGAAATACTCGTTTACTTTTTCCTCCCCCTGTTTCTGGGCCAGTATGAGCATGATCCCGTCCGCAATCTGGAGGGTAGTTTCCACCGAATCCGCCAGGCGGGAGCGGATGCCGGGCCCTACGACCAGGCGGTCAACGATGATCTCAACGCTGTGCTTCTTCTGTTTGTCCAGGCTGATTTTCTCGTCCAGGTTCACCGGCACCCCGTCGATCCTTGCCCGCACAAAGCCCGCCTTTTTGGCGTCTTCGATGATCTTCTGGTGCTCCCCTTTTTTCCCCCGGATCACCGGCGCCAGAAGCTGCACCTTGTCCCCCTGGCCCAGGGCCATAATGGTTTCGATGATGGAATCCACCGACTGTTCCTTGATCTCCCTGCCGCATTGAGGGCAGTGGGGCACGCCGATGCGGGCGTAAAGAAGGCGGTAATAATCGTAAATTTCCGTCACAGTTCCCACGATAGACCTGGGGTTCCTGTGGGTGGATTTCTGTTCTATTGAAATAGCCGGAGAAAGGCCCTCGATGTAATCAAGGTCGGGCTTGTCCATGCGGCCCAGGAACTGCCGGGCATAGGCCGAAAGGCTCTCTACGTAACGCCTCTGGCCTTCGGCAAAAATAGTATCAAAAGCCAGGGAGCTTTTC
>JAITEW010000172.1 GCA_031281855.1 Treponema sp. | reverse complement strand
CGCAATACGCCAGGCGTACGTATAGAAAAAAGCGTGTTAAGCGTTCCCTTTGGGCTTCCTGTTTTGCGGAAGCTTGAAGCGGGTTGGTTTTTTGAGGCAGATGGGGTATAGTAACATAGCTTATGACCAGGGGCATTTTAATCGCAGGAAACGAATCGGCTCTTTTTTCCGCCGCGGCGTCGGAAGCGGCGAAACGGGTGGAGCAGTACGCTTCTGCCCTTATACCCGGCCCCTTTCCTTCGTCCGAAGGGACAGCGGTCCCCGCGGGGGCCGACAAGGGCCTCCAGCTCTCCTGGAGCCCCGGCAGCCCTATATCCGCCCGTACCCTTGTGCTGGCTGCTGAAAACCGCATGGGCAGGATCGATGACGCTGTGCTTGTCTGTTCGCCTCCTGCACTGTACCGCCCTGCGGAAGCCCTGGCGCCCGGGGAAGCGGACAGCCTCATAAACGATCATATTAAAGGATGGTTTTTTCTGGTCCGGGAACTAGCCCTTTATTTCCGCAGCCGCCAGGCGGGAACCCTGGCTCTGGTTGTTTCCGAAGTTCCCGCCGGAGGGGGGAAAGACGCGCCTGCGGATCTTCTGGGGCCTCCTGCTGCCGCTGCTTTCCGCGCTTTTTCCCAGAGCCTTCTCGCTTCCTCCGCAATCGAGCCTTTTTCGATCCTGGGTTTTGGTTCCGCAGAAGCAGGTTCAGAAGCGGATTTTGCGGCATGGTTCTTTAAGTTCATAGATGAAGGGGGCAAAAAAAATTCCGGTAAATGGCACAAGTACGCCAAATTACGATTTTTCTAACCTGAGCTTGTCTAAAAACTGAAGTTTTGGAACAGCCTCACCTGACTATAAGGAGCAATTCATGAATAGCATCATTCAGTCGCTTTTCGACCGGAAATCGGTCCGGGTCTTTTTGGATACCCCTGTTCCCGAGGAAATCGTCAATCAGATTATTGACGCCGGGATACAGGCGCCCAGCGCGGGAAACCAGCAGCTTTATACTATCCTGGACATACGGGATACGGCGGTCAAGGAACGCCTGGCTGTCCTCTGCGACAACCAGCCCTTCATAGCAGCGGCCCCGGTGGTCCTGGTTTTCCTGGCCGACTGCCGGCGCTGGCTCGACTCGTACCGTTACGCCGGCCTTGAAGCCCGCCTGCCGGGCCCCGGGGACCTCTTCCTCTCGTGCGCCGACGCGATCATCGCGGCCCAGAACATCACCGTTGCCGCCGAGTCCTTCGGGCTGGGCTCCTGCTACATCGGCGACATTCTGGAAAACAAGGAGGAGGCTGCGGCGCTCCTGGGTCTCGATCCCCTGACCTTTCCCGCGGCCATGCTGGTCATAGGGTATCCTGGGGAATCCCAGGTGAAGCGGCCCAAGCCCCCGCGGCCGGATCGCCGGTACCTGGTGCGGCGGGATCGCTACTCCCCCCTTTCAGAGGCGGAACTCCGGGGAATGTTCGCGGACCTTCACCCTGGTAAAGACTTCGACAGCTTTATCGCCGCTTTCTGCAAACGCAAGTACATGTCCGCCTTTTCAGCCGAAATGAACCGCTCCGCAAGGGAGTATCTCGCGGAGTTTTTGGGAACCGGGAACTGACGCCTTTCATCCGAAGTACCGTACGCCTGCCTCAAATATACGCTGCTTTTTGTTTCCGGGGATATTGATATGCACGTATTCCCCGCAGCGTTCCGAATGGGCCATCTTTCCCAGGACCCGGCCGTCAGGGCTGGTCATTCCTTCGATAGCGAAAGCCGAACCGTTGGGGTTATCCGGTTCCGCCATAGTGGGGTTTCCCTTTGAGTCTGCATAGCAGAACGGGATCTGCCCGGCAGCGAAGAGAGCTTCCGCTTCTTTTTCACTGATGACGACCCGGCCTTCGCCGTGGCTTACAGGCAGGATGTGGACCGCGCCGGGTTTTTCCAGCCCGAGCCACGGGGACGCGCAGGACATCACCCTGGTGCGGACCATGCGGGAAACGTGGCGGCCCAGGGTGTTGAAGGTGAGGGTGGGTTTGGTTTCGTCCATAGGCAGAATCCGGCCGTAAGGCACGAGCCCTGTTTTGATGAGGGCCTGGAAGCCGTTGCAGATCCCCAGGATAAGGCCGTCCCGTTTTTCCAGTAGTTCCGTTACCGCTCCGGCGATAGCCGGGGAACGGATCACGTTGGCGATGAATTTTCCCGACCCGTCAGGTTCGTCCCCGGCGCTGAAACCCCCGGAAAAGGCGATGATCCGGGCTTCGGCTATTGCGGCCTTCAACTCCGCGATGGACTCCCTGATGTCCTCCTGGCTGCGGTTCCTGAACACTATCTGCCTGGTACGGGCTCCCGCGTCCCTAAAGGCCCGTTCCATGTCCCATTCGCAGTTGGTTCCCGGGAACACCGGCAGCACCGCCAGAGGAGCGCCGTGCGCGGCTGAATGGGTGCGTTTTGCGGCGCCGGAACCGGATGAAACGCCGGGGTTCTTTATTCGTGCTGAGGGGTCTAATACCCCGCCCTTTAGGGCGGTTAAAAAGGTATTAGACCCCGAATGCAATACCTTACGAGAACAGCATACCTCGCCTTTCAGGGCGAGGTTGTTGATTTCAGGCAGTCTGAGGGCCGGCCCTTCTCCGGGCTTTTCCGCGGCGGTAGTTCCTGTTGAGGTCTGGGGATAGACCTGGGTCAGCGGAGCTTCGTAGGCCAGGCGCAGAACTTCCAGGGGCGTTTCCGCCGCCAGGTTTTCCCGGACAACGCGGAACACAGGCTCTTCCAGGATTCGGGCGGCTATGACCCAGGGACCTTCGTTGTTACGGGCCCTTTCCCCGTCGATTTCGACCAGCGCCGTACCCTGGTAGTTCATGTCGTTAACCAGGCCGAAGGCTGAAGCGCGGACTTCCAGGCCGGTCATGTTGCCAAAGGCCATAACCGCCAGGGTCGCGGCTATTCCGCCTGCCAGAACCGGGTACGCCGCCTTGAGGGCGCCTTGTTCCGCCAATGCGTCCAGGGCGTCCATGCCGGTTGTGAAACGGTCCCAGTCATCCCCAGCGCCGCTTGCGCCCAAAAGAACCACAACGTTTCCCGGTTTCCCGCTCAAGGCGCCTGAACGGACCCTGTTTGCAGAAACCGTTCCCGCCGCAAAGGCTGCCAGTGTCGGCGGAACCGCCAGATCTATGCCCCGCGGCTTGTCCCGGTAATTCCCGGACATAGAATCCTTCCCTCCTATGGCGGGAATCCCCAGGCGGAGCTGGGCTTCCAAAGCGCCCAGAAGAGCCGCCGCGGGCCTGCCCCAGGATTCGGGATCTTCAGGGCGCTCAAAATACTCCTGAAGCGAAAGCCTGGCCTTGCGGTAATCCCCGCCGAGGCAGCCGTATTTTGCCAGCGCTTCCCTGATTGAACCTTTGGCCCCTTCATAGGGATCAGCGGCCATAACCGCAGGATCATACCCGAAGGTCATGAGGCTTGCTGTGAGGGTTTTCTTTTCCAGCGAAGGGAGAAGGGCCGCCATGCCGCATTCCGGGGTTCCCTGTTCGCTCCCGCCCCAGGGAAAGAGTACCGACGCGGCTCCTATCGATCCGTCGAACCGTTCCTGAAGCCCCCTTCTGCTGCAGGATCTGAGGGATGCGAGTTCCTGTTTCAGATTGTCCAAAGCATCCGCAGGAGAGGGGGAGGGGGAGGGCGCCGCTCCCTGGGGCTTTGCGGGTTTCAGCAGGACCTTTGCGGATCTGGACGTGCCGTTGGTATTGAGGAACGTCCGGGACAGATCCGCAATGGTTTTGCCCCTCCAGGTCATACGGAGCCGCGCCTTGTCCTCATCATCATCACCGGCGCTTACACGGGCTATGATCACCGCTTCCAGGTTTTCCGCAGCAGCCAGGCGGATAAAGGTTTCCGCGTCAGACGCGGAGGTTACCACAGCCATACGTTCCTGGGATTCGGAAATCGCAAGTTCCGTACCGTCAAGGCCGGCGTATTTTTTGGTAACCTTGTCCAGATTGATGTCCAGCCCCGCCGCCAGTTCCCCTACTGCTACCGAAACGCCGCCTGCGCCGAAATCGTTGCAGCGCTTGATAAGCCGGCTTGCATCAGGATTCCTGAAGAGCCGCTGGAGTTTCCGTTCTTCCACGGCGTTTCCCTTCTGCACCTCAGCCCCGGCGGTTTCAACCGAATCGCCTGTGTGCATCTTTGAGGAACCTGTGGCGCCTCCTATGCCGTCCCTGCCGGTCCTGCCCCCTGCGAGGATCACCGCGTCCCCGGGGACAGGCTCTTCCCGCCTGACGGAGGCTTCAGGAGCCGCGCCGATAACCGCTCCCAGTTCCATGCGTTTTGCCAAAAACCCCGGATGGTAGAATTCCGCCACCTGTCCTGTAGCAAGCCCGATCTGGTTGCCGTAGGATGAATACCCCGCAGAGGCTTCACGAGCTATTTTGACCTGAGGCAGTTTCCCCGGCAGGGTATCAGCCAGGCTTGTGCGGGGATCCCCCCCTCCGGTGACCCGCATGGCCTGGTGTACAAAGGCCCTGCCCGAAAGGGGGTCCCTGATGGCGCCGCCCAGGCAGGTAGCGGCCCCGCCGAAGGGCTCGATCTCGGTAGGGTGGTTATGGGTTTCGTTTTTGAAAAGAAGAAGCCAGGGTTCCGTACCAGCATCCTGAAATTCGGCGTTGACTTTTATCGTACAGGCGTTGATCTCTTTGGATACGTCCACGTCAGGGATGAGCCCCTTTTTACCCAGGGCTTTGGCTCCCAGTGTCGCAATATCCATAAGAGTCCGCTTCCGGCTTCCGGCTTTTTCTCCGTAAACCTCCTGCAGGGTCTTTTCGTAGAGCTCCAGTGCTTTTCCGAGGCCGCCTGTTTTTGCCCCTTCACCCGGAGCGTCGATACGGATTTCCTCAAGCACCGTATTGAACGTTGTATGCCGGCAGTGATCGGACCAGTAGGTATCCAGGATTTTTAGTTCCGTCAGCGCCGGGTCCCGGCCTTCGGCTTTGAACTGGTTTTGGCAGAACAGGAGATCCTCTAAAGACATGGCCAGGCCGTGTTTCCTGAGGGTCAATTCCAGGGCCTGTTTGTCCATGCCCGTAAGACCTTCCAACACCGGCACGTCAGAAGGGACGTACCCGTTTTCGTCAAGACTTGCGGGAAGGGCGGGATCAGCCTCCCGGGAATCCACAGGGTTGATGAGGTACCGCTTGATCCCTTCCAGCGCCGCATCGGACAGGGTTGGGCATTCAAAAATATAAATATCCGCGGTTTTTATCAGGGGCCTTATGCCGGTCACAAGTTCCGCGCACTGTTCCGCCGAATCGGCGCGCTGATCGTACTGGCCGCCGGCGTACTCAATGCCGAAACAGCGGCCCTTTTCGCGCCCAGGAATTTCGGTTCCGTAAAACACCCTGTCGCACTGGGGCTCGGAAAACACGGCAGCCGTTACCGCCTCAAACTGGCGCTCATCCAGCCTGGACACATCGTAACGCCTGAGTATACGCAGGTTCCGGAGTTCCGTCAGCTCCGGATACCGCTTTCCAAGAAAATCCGCCAGTTCTTCCCGCAAGCGCCGGGCTTCGCTGTTGAACCCTTCTTTTTTTTCCACATACACCCGTTTTACCAGAGATGAATCCATGAGAACTCCTTGCGCCAATTATTCCTTATTGCCCGAGTGTTGACAATACCGGAAACCGGGTATATACTAACCTCAAAGTCATAAAAAAGGGGAAGTTATGCCTTACGGCGTACCGGTAATTCAGTCTCGTTCCTGTATTTTCCCTCTGTTGTACGAGTTTAAGCATCCGTTTATTAGTTTGTCATCCTGCTTATCATCCCCCCCCCCCCCCCCCCTCATCAATATAATTCACTAATATTTTCTTATATATACCCTTCCGGGAGTCCGGGCCGGTTTATAACGATTCCACGCCTTCTTGAAATGATCTTGAGATCTCTCAAAACAGTTTTAAACCTTAAGGTCAATCTGCCGTTAAAAATGGCGGAAATGGAGGTTTTTGATATGTGAAAATAAAACGGCCCCCGAGTCAAAGACAGATTGGCTGATCTGCCGGGCGTTGCCCGGTGAGCTTTGAACGGGAGGGCCTTTTTATAGTGTATTCCACTATTAAGGAGGAGTACAATGCGTACTATTTTTATCAGGATAGCCGCTGTTGTTATAGCGGCGGGATTGGTTCTGGCAGGGTGTACGAACCCTGCAGGCAATACGCCAACACCGGAGCCCCCGGATACAAGCGCCCTTACTGCCGCAATTAACGCGGCTGAAGAGGCAAAGGACGGGGTACAGATAGCCGGCAGCGCTGCAGAAGTACCCAAGGGTCTCCCATGGGTTACTGCAACAGAAATGACCGCGTTCGAGGGGGCTATTGCTACGGCAAAAGCCGCAAAGGGTAAAGCAGCAACCCCGGAGGAGGTTGTCCTTGCGAAAGCTGCTATAGAAGCCGCTCTTGCGCTCTTTAACACCGCGGTAAACGCCAACGGTCCGGGAACGAATACGAATGAGGAGAATTTAACTCCGGACAACTTTGCCGCTCTGATTGCCCTTGCAGAGGAGGCTGTAGCGAACGTAATCGTCAGTATCGATGGGGAGGACGTACCGCCCAGTGAAAAGTGGCTTACCCTGGAAGATAAGACTGCCCTGCAAACCGCTATCACTACGGCAAAGAGCGCCGAATTCTCAGCCGCTGTTTACCTGGCCCTTGCGGAAGCCTTAGAGGATTTTGAAGACGCGAAACAGTCCGGCGCTATAGTGGATAAGACCGCCCTTGCAGCCGCCATCGCGGATGCTGTTGCGGCCCGGGAGGGAGTTGTGAGAGCCCCGAACAAGGAAAGCGCTCCTTTGGGTTCCGAGTGGGTTACCCAGGCCCAGTGGGACGCCCTTGACGCCGTGTATATCACCGCTGTGGCGGTCAACAATAATGACAGCGCAACCAAAAACGTCGTTGACCAGGCCGCCGAAGACTTGACCGCCGCAATTACAACTTTTATTACGATCAAAGCAGAGAACGAACCGGGAACCATGACGGACAACATCCTCACCATTACCGGCATTTCGGCAATCTACGACAACGGTACGGAGATACGGCTCAGCCTTTATGAAGACAAAGAAGCTACCCGCTTCATCGGGTATGTTACTTCCGGGGTAATAGAGGTAACAGACGGTTCGTTGACCTTCGATCTGGATACGCTTACCAGCGGTTCCTATTACGTGGGCTTTACAGCCGAAGAAATTTTCGTTTTTGCCTCTAAGCAAAAAACTACCTTTACCGGTTCTCCCGTCACCCTGTCTTATACATATGGCGATAACGGCAATTTTGAACTGCTGCACCATGCCTTTCGGCTCGGCGATGAAGGCTTTACGTCCGGAACATTGGACCAGTTCTTCCAGAGTGTAGGAGCCGGCTCTTATGACGCCTTCAAGACTGAAGAAGAAGAGTGGATGAAAAGGGAGCTCAACTCCAAACTCTATCCTCTGATAGATATGAAGCTCTACAAAACCGCGGTTTTAGCCCAGGAGTATAGCGGTTCGGATTCGGTAAACGCTAATACTGTGGTCTATTCCAAAGTTTCTCTGGGTGGTTACGATGGCCCGCAAATCGGAGCGATAAGCGGGACCCTTACTCTGACCGACATCCCCGCCTCAAAGCCGCTGGTAGGAATAAGGGCCTCAGGCGATGACTGGGAATCCAACAGACCCTGGCTTGATCTTTCATCTGCTGCCGGGACCAGCGGGACTTTTCCCTGGACAATTCCGCTGTACGAGTACGATGTCTACAACGGCACCTGGGAC
>JAITEW010000101.1 GCA_031281855.1 Treponema sp. | reverse complement strand
TCAGGCGGGGAGCTTATCCCCTGGCTCAGGGAACAGATCGACAACCTGGAATACGACGCGGTACGGGAAAAGCTGGAATCCATTGGGAGCTAGACCGGTTTTCCCGGCAGTTCCCATTTGTGCTTAATAATAAAACGCACCCTTCGGGGGGCCTTAAAAACGCCGCGTCCTTCTTCCCCAGGCCCCTGGGGGAGGGGCGAAGGGACATCTGCCGCCAGGACTTCCCCGGTGTCAGGCAGAACCCGTACCCTGGTAACCCTGCCTAAGTAGTCGGCGCTGATAACGGAGCCTTCAAATTCGAGCGGCCCAAGGGGTTCGCTGCGGGGTTCTGCCAGTTCAATCCATTCTGGACGGACAAGGCAGTTTTTCCCTTCGAGCCGCATAAAATTGGCGGCGCCTGTAAAATCGGCGGTAAAGGCGCTGGAGGGAAAATTGTAAAGTTCCCCGGGAGTTCCTGCCTGCTCAAGGCGGCCGTTGTTCATTACCGCAATATAATCCGAAAGCGAAAGGGCCTCTTCCTGATCATGGGTAACGTAGATGGTAGTGATACCCAGGCGGCGCTGTATGTCCCTCAGTTCCTCCCTCACCCTGGCCCGGAGCTTGGCGTCAAGGCTGCTCACAGGTTCATCCATCAGGAGGATCCGGGGTTTCAGTATCAGCGCCCGGCCCAGGGCAAGACGCTGCTGCTGGCCTCCGGAAAGTTCTCCGGGATAACGGTCCAGGAGTTCCTCTATCCCCAGGGAACCGGCTGCCCCGCGCACCTCTTGCTTCACCGTTTCGGCGTCGGCCTTCCTGACCTTAAGGCCGTAAGCCAGGTTTTCCCGGGCAGTCATGTGGGGGAAAAGGGCGTAGTCCTGGAACACAATACCCGTGCTCCTCTGCTCCGGCGGAATACCCCGCTGGTTTAGGCCGGCAATAAAAACCTCGCCCTTATGAGGTTCAAAAAAACCGGCGATGATCCTGAGGAGCGTGGTCTTGCCGCAGCCCGACGGACCCAGAAGGGTGGTAAAGCTGCCCTGGCGTACCTTGAGGGAAAATCCATCCACAGCCCGGACTTTGCCGTAAAACATAGTAACCGAATGGAGTTCCACATCGATGCCGGAATCTCCGGCCTTGTTCTGCATAAGCAAATTCTACCTTCAGGACAGCTGTTAGTCAAACGTCAATCAAACATCCGCCTGAAAAGCTGCGCGCCTCCGAAAAGACGGAGCAGCCCCAGGGCGGCGAAGATAAAAACCGTAAGGATAAACGCCAGGGCCGCCGAACGGCCCCAGTCCCCCTGGGCAGCCAGGTTGAGGATGAGCACAGAAGTGAGTTTCGTTTTGAAGGTGAAGAGAAATATCACGGCGCTCAGGGTTCCGGCTGAACGGACAAAGGTATACACAAAAGCCGACACAAGCCCCTGGGCAGCAAGGGGGCAGATAATGGTAAAAAAGAGCCGCATCCTGGAGGCCCCGAGGGCCCTGGCGCTGTCGTCCAGGGTACTGCGGATACGCTGGATTGAGGATGAAAGTATGCGGTACGCCGCAGGGAGATCGCAGATTACCATAGCCAGGACGATGATAGCCCTGGTGCCTGTCAGGCGAAGAGGGCTGTTGTTAAAGGCCAGTACGAAGGCAAGGCCGATAAGGGAACCCGGAAGGGCGGCAGGGATCATCGCCGCTGTACCGGCAAATTTGCGGAATGGGAAACAGGTACGGGAAACAAAAAAACTGATGAACGCCCCAAGGGCGGCTGCAGCCGCTGCGGCCAGGAAGGCGAACAAGAGGGTATTCCGGAGTTCTTCTTTATAAGAAAACGAAGCTGCCAGATGATCCAGGGTAAACCGGGAATCAAGGCCCCAGATCCGGGAGAAGGCCCCGGCTATGACCGCCAGAAACTGGGCAATGACGATAAAGGCAATGCCTGCGCAGAACAGGAAAAGCAGGATCCGCACCGCCGCGGGAAGCGGTAAAGGAGGCATGGCCTGGGTCCGGGAACCGATAGTCGCGGTCCTGGAATTGTTCCGGTAAAAAGCAAAACGCTGGAGCGCGAAAAGCAAAAAAGCAGGGATCAGGAGTATGATTCCCAGCACGGCGCTGGTCCCGGCGCTGGCCCAGCCGGTGAGCTGGGTGTACAGTTCCACGGCAAGGACGCTGTACCTCCCGCCGATAAGCATGGGATTGCCAAAATCGCTCAGTACCGAAATAGCGATAAAAAGAACCGCCGAAAGGATCCCCGGCAGGACCAGAGGGAGGGTAACGGTCCTGAAAACCCGGAAGCGTCCCGCCCCGGCGCTGCGGGCAGCGTATTCCAGGGAAGGGTTCATCCCCTCGAAGGCTCCCTTAATGATGAGAAAGGCGACAGGGAAGAAGCAGAGGGTCTGGGCGATAAGGAGCCCCGGAAGCCCGTAAAGGGATATATCCTGATGAAACAGGGTCCTGGTAAAAAAGCCCTGCCTCCCAAACAGCAGGATGAACGAAAGGCCCCCTACAAAAGGCGGGGTTACCAGGTGAAGCACAGGAATAAAAGAAAAAAACCCAGCAAAAGGCAACCCTCCGCGATCCAGGGCGTAAGCGTAGAGGAACCCGGTCAGAACCGAAAAAAACGTAGAAAGCCCCATAAGGAGCAGCGTGTTCAGGGCGGTCCCGTACCAGTTGGGGTTTGAAAGAAAGGAACGCCAACTGCCGGCGCCGGCTTCGGAAAAGACCCGGCCCAGGGGATAGATGATAAAAACGAGCAGGAAAAGGATACAGAAACCCCAGATCAGCAGGGCCGCATATTCGGCGCAGGATCGCGTCCGGATTTTTCCGCTAAAGCACATCCCTCTGCCACCGGGCAAGGACCGCGTCGCGCTGGGCTCCTGCCTTTTCGGAATCGTAGTCCAGGAGATCCAGGCCCTCTGCGGAAACCGCGTCTCCGCCCTGTTTTACCCCAGGATTAACCGGGATAGTATGGGATAAGGAGGTGAACAGTTCCTGTGCTTCAAGGGAAAGCATGAAATCCACAAACTTCCCGGCATTGGCCCTGTTAGGGCCTCCTTTGATGACCGAAACCGCGTCGATTTCCCCTACTGTTCCGGGCGGGATGATGATCTTCACCGGGAAGCCCTGGGAAGAATACAGCTTGAGGGCGTGAACATAAGCCACACAGAGGGTATACTCACCGCGGCCTATGAGCTGAGGCGGGGCCCCTCCTGAAGCCGGCAACTGCGCCGCCAGGGGGGTGAGCTTTTTGAAATATTCCCAGCCCTGTTCTTCCCCCCTTCCCTGGAGCTGGCTCTGGAGAAAAAGATACCCTGTCGAAGACTTCAGGGGATCCGTAAAGATGAGTTCCCCCTTGTAGTCGGGGTCCGCCAGGTCGTCCCAGGTACTGGGAAGGCTTTTACCTGGGAAGCGCTCTTTGAACCGCTCCTCGTTCACGCCGATGCCCAGGGTGAGGACGCAGAAACCTGTCCATGTTCCGTCCCTTGCCCGGGTATAATCAGGAACATCAGCGGCAGTAGAAACATAGGCGTCAAGGGCGCCTGCGTTGGCTGCCGAAATATGAAGGCTTTCTGCGCCGCCTAAAAGAATATCCGCCTGAGGGGCGTTCTTTTCAGCAATAACCCTGTTGATGATCTCCCCTGTAGCCGCCCGGATATACCTAACCTGGATTCCTGTACGCAGGGTAAAGAGTTCTGTCAACGCCTGGGTTTCATCCTCGTTGACTACCGAATAGACAAGGAGTTCCCCGGCGCCGCCGGATTCCTGAGCAGGCGCCGCTAAGGCAAAAGCGGCGATGGACAACGCAAGAAACAAAATCAGTGTTTTTTTCAAAATATACCCTCCTTATTATTGAACCGCAGCGGTTTTTGCCCGTTCCCGCACCCAATTGAGGTGTTCCAGGCTGATATCCCGGGGCAGGGTGCAGTCAGCGCCCAGCGCTATGCCCACGGTTCCGGCATCATTGAGAATGCGGTCCGTTTCAGCTTCAATTTCCGCCCTGCTTCCCCGGTAAAGGACACCGGCGCTGGTGTTGTCAAATCCGCCGATAACAGGCTTCCTGCCGAAGATCTTTTTCCCTTCCCTAAGGCTCAGGTTTTCCAGGGAAGCCGCCCAGTTGATAACCTGCGCCGGATAGTCCCGGTAACGGGCCGCTTCGTTGTGATGCCCGGCGTAACTGCATATATGGAGTATATTGAGCCCTCCTGCGGCATTGGCGCTTTCGAGGACGGAAAAATCCCCAGGCGCCAGGCACTCCCTCTGGAGTTCGGCGCTTATCCTGGGGTCCCTGACGTCCTGGGTGCTAAAATAGACGCCGTCAACGCCGCCTTCGGAGATCACCGCACGGGCCAGAAAGGCGAAATCTTCGGAAACCGTTTTCAAAGCCTGAAGTACCGCGGCTTTGTCCTTGAGCATAAAGTCCGCCAGGATAGTATCGGGGTCCTTGGCGGTTTCCTGGCGGGCAAACTTGAAGATAGTAGCAGGTGAGAAAATAGTGTAAAACGTAAGAACCTCGCCGCCAAATTCGGCAGCGATGTCTTTTGCGAATCGTACCTGTTCCTGTATCCACGGATGATCCGCCTTAATGGGCTTTATGCCCTTCAGATCAGAAACATCCCTGGCATTGTTAAAAATTTCATTAGGATACCGGAAATAGCCGTCAGTCATGATCTTGAGGAAATCGGGCTTGAAGTCCCGGAAGAACTTCCGGTGCCCTTCAATGTTAATGTCCCTGATGCCGGGGTTTTGAAAAACGTCCTCAAGCTCGTCTTTGGCAAAGTGAAACCAGAAACCTACCGGCACGGCGCCGGTTTTTTCGTTGTGAAACGTCTTCCATACCAAATCCCGCTTGTTCATTCTTACCTCTCTCTATATCTATATACCGTGATGCCATAACTCTGTTAAGGCGTCAAGACCGCAACGCCGGCCAAAATACAGATATATCGACACAAGCGGAAATCCTGAAAGACTGAGCCGTTCCCAAAACCCGGTTAGTTTCGGGAATGGCTTTGAAAGCGGCGGGCCGGACTTCTGACCCGCCGGTAGCGCCTTAGCCTTAGCTGCTAAAGGCCCATGCCGAAAGACAGCTTGATGCCGTTGGTTCTCAGGGCTACCCAGTTGCCTTTAAGGGGCAGATCCTTCCGGTCGATGTAGAAGTAGAAATAGTTGGCCAAGTCGGGATCCGAAGGATCGTAGACCCGGACTTCACCGCTGTCGCCGTTTACCCAGATTCTGATGGGGACGGGATTTGAGAGATTATCCCAGGTCAGAAGAGGGAGGTACTGGTTAAGGTCCACGCTTTCTATCAGATCCATTTGGGAGTTGGAAACGCTCCGGTACACTTGGGCGGAAAAACCCCGGGGGATGCCCTTGGTGATCGGCGCCTCGTCATAGTTGAGCCACAGGAGGTAGGAACGGCCCGCCCCCCAGGAGGCTCCGTTATAGGCGCTGTCAGTGAAGATATGGATGCCAAAGCCGCCGTGGCCGTCCTGAACCCCGTCCTCATAACGGGCGTTGAAATCATAGATCATAGGACCGTTCTGGGGTATCCGTATATTGACCTTCGCAAGCCTGGCCCCGGCATCGTTCTGATAGAGCCTGGGACCGGCAAAACTCCAATTCCCGGAAGCAAAATGGTATTCCGGTAGTTGAACCTGGGCAAAGAGGGATACAGACAAACCCGCCGCCAGCGCCAAGAAGATAAGACGTTTCATAGGCTTCTCCTTATATTCTTCCCTTTTGGAAGATGATCATTGGTTTCATATATTGTAACACACCATTTTAAGATAAGATACTGTTTTTTTATATTTTTTTACGAAATTTTTTTGGAAAATTCCTTCCAGCCCACGATAGCGGCTGTTTCATATTACCCCATGTGCGATAAATCCGTACATTGCCTTGACTTTTTCACTGCTGCTCTATAGTTTTATTGTATAAGTTCTTTTTCCGGCAAAAAGAGGCTGAAAAGTTTTTTGGCAGAAAGAACCGGAGGCAGTTCCGCGGATAGGGAAGGGAGGTTAGGTATTGAAAATTTATATAATGGATGTATTAGAGTTATACATAGACGGAGGCAGACAGGAATACAAAACAATAAATTATCAGTACAGAGGTTTTTTCAAAATCAAGCTTTTTAAAAAAGTTCGCTAAGTGAGGCTGTTCCAAAACTTCATTTTTTGGAACAAGCTCAGATTATTCAAATACAGTACAGGGTGATCAACATCATGCGTCGCATAAAGTACAACCCTTATCTCTTATGTAACAAACAAGAAAGACGGAGAATGATATGTCTGTTAATAAAAATTCAATTGTTCGGATTGGCGTCTACATTGACGGCCAGTATTTCTATAAGGTCAGCAACTATTACAAATTCGATCACCCCAGGCAGGCGAGGATAAGCATACCGGGACTATTCAATTATATAATCAACGAAGTAGCTAAAAACCTTGGCGAAGACAGCGATAACTGCAGGATAACCGAAGCCCATTACTTTAGGGGAAGGGCGATAAAATCGGATAACACGAATGCTATAGTCGGCGAACGGTATTTCGAGGACGCCCTGGCGAAAGCGGGAATACAAGCGCACTCGCTCCCGCTGATGAGAGGGCCGAACAACGAACTCCGGGAAAAAGGGATAGATGTCCTCCTGGCCCTGGATGCCTACAAAAAGGCGGCAATGAGGGCTATGGACATCTTCGTGCTGATAGCCGGAGACGGGGATTATCTGCCGCTGATTAGGGAACTGCAGAGTATGCAAATGCCGGGCATACCGATAGATGTGCTTCTGCTTTCATGGGATTTTACCTGCAATAACGGGGATATTACCGTAACATCCCAGGATCTTCTGGAAGAAGTGAAATATCCCATACAGATGGCTACGGTAATTAACGACAGGGTCAAGCGGAAAGATCCGCTGGTAAACGGACTGTTCGAGCCCAGGCAGGTTCAGGCTGGGACGGAAAGACCGGCTGTAACTGTAAGCGCCCCGGTACAAGAGAGTTTGGAAGAAGCAAAGCCGGCTGTAACAACTATAACAACTGCCAGGAGAAAAGCCCTGACAGAAGCGGAACAAGCGCAAGAGCGCGAAGCGGTAATACTTTCATTAAATGGAAACGGCGGATGGCTTTTGGACAGGGAATATAACAATTTTTATTTCTCTTACAGCGATGTACTCAACAAAAAGCCTGAAGAGCTTGGAGCCGGGATGAAACTGCGCTTCCATCTCAAATACGATGCGTTAAAAACAGAAAAAGATAACGAGCCGAGTTACCGGGCGACAGGGCCGATATACGCGGTATAGCTCTAAATCCCCGCCAGCCCTGCCCGGAGGAGACCCCCCGGGCAGGGCTGGCGCGTTTATCGCTGTAGAGGGAGGGAGGGGGTCTACAGCTCAGAGGGCTAAACTTGACCTGCGGTTTTCATGAAATCCCGCTCCCGAGGCTTCGGTGATTAATTGCTGCAGGTCAAGTTTTGCTAAAAATCGCCGTCGAAGAACTTTAGGGCCAGGTAAAGACCCCAGTCCTGGTCGTTGGCCCAGGGATCGAAGTAGCCGCCTTGTTGGCCGTTAACCGTAAGGGGGTATACATGGGCGCACGAGGCTGAACCATCGGCGAAAAAGAGGCTTAGAACCCCGCGTATCGAGTGTTCAGCCTGTTTTAGCGCATCTTCGTCGCCGCTTACGCGGTAATATTCGGCAAAAGCCGTACCGGTAAGGGCGCTCCAGTAGTGGGGGAAAGTATCCCCATAAAGCCGGCGCTTCCCGAACCAGAAACCATCCCAATGGCGTATGGACGTTTCGTAAAGATAGGCGTCAGGCTGAAGCCCGTTAAAAAGGGACACAATGGAAAGCTGTTTTTTGGCGCCGGCCAGGTACTTTTCATCCTTGGAAAAACGGTAAGTCTGAAGCAGGATGCTGGCTGCAGGGGCGGCTATGCTCTGTTCATACTTTACTTCATGAGCCGGGTAATTAACGCCGTTCTCCAGAATCCTGTCCGCGTGTTTCAGGAAAAAGTCCCTGAGGGTTTTGGCCTCTTCAGCAAGCCCCGCTTCTTCAAGCCTGGAAAGCCCTTCGGCGATAGGCAGCCCTATAGCGTAGAATCCGGCGCCGCCTTTTTCGTAGAAACTCGTCAGGGCTTTCCACATGTACCGCAGATAAGCGTTTTCGTTCCAGAGATTGTAGAGTTCAAGAAAAAACCGGGCGAGCCAGGGGTAGTTATAGAGCCTGACGCAATCGACGCTCCGTTTGATATCGTTGTACACCGTTCCGGTTTCGGAGTCGAAAAGCTCCCGCAGCACATAGGAGATGTACTGTTTAAGGCTCGTTTCAAGGTCGGCGTCAGGATGTGACTTGAGGTACCTGGCGATCAAAAGGCCCATAGCGATGCGTTCCCTGCCGCCGTTATCGTCATTAACATGCCGGTAGCACAGATGGTTTTCTTCAGTATCATAAATGAGGTACGCGCCGTCCAAAGGGCTTCCCAGCCTGTGGTACTGCTGGTTTTTTACAATAAATGCGCAGCGCCGGGCGGCTAATTCCCTGAGAGGAGGGATCGTAACGGTACGGCACCATGCGTCGGCATCGTCCCCCCGGATGAGGTATTTCTGTTCTCCCGGAACCGGGCTTTCGGCCTCTGCGGGGCACAGGGTCAGGGCAGGCTGGTTTTCCCGCTGCTTTACGGCGATGCTGTTCTTCTCATCCTGAAAAACCACGAAATGGTCCGCTTCGATCTCGATATACGAAGGGTAGGTCCGCAGTATACGGTAAAAATCATCCTTCCCCTTATGCTTGAAGAGTTCCCAGCCCAGGGTATAACTCCCGCCGCTTTCCAGCCTGACCGGTGAAGGGTGAACGATAAAATCCCCGCGGTCGTTGCTCGAAAGCGAAAGGTCCCGTTCGACGCTGTAGGCCCCAAGACTCCCGCGGATCAGGACCAGCCCGAGATGCGGCGCTTCGCCGCCCATACGCAGGCACATCACATAGCTTGAGGTGCCGCCGCACCAGATATGGGCGTGGCAGCGGTTTTTCATGCACAACGCCGCTTCGTGGTAGCTGTCGTTAAAAGGAACGTAAATGCCGATGTCTCTGAGGCCGCAAAAGACAGGGTACTCCGAAGTGTTGGTAAACGTATAGGTTTCCCTGATAGCGCCCTGGGGAGTGAAGCTCCTGCTCACTGCGGCGCTCAAACCTTCGCAGACTTTTACCGTTCCCCAGGGAACGCCCCCTTCCACCCAGTTCATAGCATAAGGGTCATCGGGGAAAACCAGGGCTTTCAGAAGATCGCCTTCGGTAATAATGGAAAATACGCCGTTTTCTTCCTTCATAATCGCCCTCCATACCTAAACCATAACGGATAATTCCGTGAAAAGCTATAGAAGCATTGAAGCGGTAACTTTACAGACCGGCTCTCTTCGGCTCTGAACTTTCGATCCACGCGTTGATGAACTGAAGGCCGTACTGCTGGACACCGTCAAAGTAGGTATCGATGAAGCGGACCAGGCTGTTTCCTACATAGCGGTAATGCCAGCTTTCCCAGCGGTAGCCGGTTACCGCCTCGTAACCGTTAGGGAAAGAAAGGGACCAGCCGAAAGAACCGGCGTTTTTAAGGAGCCATCTGCCCGCTGCGGTATCGGCGAAGGCATCGTCAATAGGGGCGAAGTCCACAGCCAGCCCGGTCTGGTGCTGGCTGTAACCGGGCCGTGCAGATTCCCTGTCCGCCGCTTCTTGGCCGTAATTGCTTACCTCTCTGGCGTAAACCTCTGCCTGGTACGCCGCGGACCGGTAGGCTGATCCCGCAGCCAGGGTAACGCCCTCTGTCCTTGCAGCCAGGGCCATTTCTTCCAGAGCCGCAGCAGCGGCCCTGCGGAGCTTAAGCCCCTCTCTGCTTACCTGGTAGGAGCCGCCTGAAAGATCAACCAGGTCCTCAGGTTCATAACCTTCAGGCAGGCCGTGCTGTTTGTCTACCAGGATGTAAAGATAAGGATCCCCTTCAAGGATCTCCAGGAGTTCCATCACAAAGTCCGGCCCCTGAGCCGCTGATTCAGCTACCTTCCGGGCCAGTTCGTCAGGAAGCCCCGCGTCGCCAAAGGACCAACGCCAGTAATCGTCGATAAAGGCTTCCCGTTCCCCCTGGGGTTCCGCGGTAACGGTTTGCTGCGCCATGGGCCTGAGTTCATCACCAGCAGGAGCAGGCCTGGAACAGGAGAGGATAAAAATACAGCCCAGAAGGGGCAGGAAAAAAAGAATGTTCCGCATTGGGGCTCCTGTGGTACATGATAAAATCGATCATCCGGTTTTTCAAGGGCACGCATTACGGGCCACGGGGAACGGGATTTAGGAGGACTCTTGGACCGGTACCTTTAGTAGACTCCCTGGCCACCAGGGTGTGGGGGAGTACCGCTCCTGCGCCGTCTTCCTTTTCACCGCGGATAAAGCGGTGGAGCATCAGGGCGGCTTGTTCCCCGATTTCGGCTATAGGCTGCCTGATGGTGCTCAGCCTGGGGCAGAGGTAGTTTGAGATGTCGATGTCATCGAAGCCCATGACCGACACGTCGCCGGGCACTTTTAAGCCCCGGTCCCGGAGGGCCCGCATGGCGCCGATGGCAAGTTCGTCGCTTGAGGCGAAGACGGCGGTAAAACCGGCGCCGCTGTCCAGAAGCGCTCCCATGGCCTCAAGGCCAGCCTGGGAACTGTAGCGATCCGCCTCGATCACCAGGGCGCAGTCCCTGCCGCCTGCCGCTTCAAGGGCCTTGAGGTACCCGTCCAGGCGGCGGTTCCCGTAAGAAAATCCCTTCCCGTTGAGCATGGCTATGTTCCGGTGCCCCAGGCCGATAAGGTGGTTAACCGCGTCTACAGCGGCGGATTCGTCATCCAGGGTGACAGTGGGAACAGCCGGGACGGCGCCGGAGCCGCAGGTGGTGGATACCGCCGGGATACGGGCACTTTCAAGGTAACGGTAGAAACCCGGGGATTTCATTTCATGAAGCATGATGATCCCGTCCAGATTTTCGGATTTCAACCGGTCAAGGCAGGTTTTTTCGCTTTCTTCATCCTGTTTGACAAAGAAAAACAGGGTATGATACCCGAAAGCATTAAGATGCCGCTCGATAATCGAGAAAAGCTGGCGCCTGAACATATTAAAATCGTCAGGAATCACGATGCCGACAGTAAAACTCCGGCGTAAAACCATGTTACGGGCGGCTTTGTTGGGGATATAACCGGTTTCTTCAACAATTTTAAGGATTTCTTTCTTTTTTTCAGCCTTTACATAGGGTTTCCCGTTAATAACCCGTGATACTGTAGAAGGGGAAACGCCAACCAACTGGGCAATCTCGACAATATTCACCATACAGCCTCACTATAAAGGGATCCCTGTTCTTGTACAAGGCGAGGTTGATTCGTTGCGAAGGGTACATGCCCCGTCCGCTCTGCGGCGGGGTTGCGTTGATTTTTCACAAAAATTAGACAAGAATGAATTATAATAAATACAATGAAACCTTATATATTGATATTTTTGGCCGGTATGGCGGCTGGCTCTGCGATTGTTACTGTTCTTTTCATGATAAAAAAAGGGATATCCTGTGCGGAAAAACAGAAAGTTCCGGACACAGCCGAACTTGTGCTTCCGGTACCTGCGCCGGATTCCCGTAAAATCGACCCTTTTGTGCCCCAGGCTTTTCTGGATATTCTAAAAAAGGATTCGGTTAACCACCTGCAGCTTGGGGACCATGTGATGCAGGAAATGACCATCTTTTTCTCCGATATCCGGCAGTTCACCACTTTGATGGAACACCTTACCCCTGAGGAAAGTTTCAAATTCATCAATTCTTACCTTTCCCGTGTTGTCCCGGTCATAAGTTCCAACGGCGGTTTTGTGGATAAATACATCGGCGATGCTATCCTGGCCCTGTATCCCCAGCAGAACGGCGCAGATATGGCGGTGCGTTCGGCTATTGAGATACAGAAGACCCTCCAGGAGTATAATCAGCACCGGGCCAAGGTGCGTTATAAACCCCTTGCCATAGGAATCGGGATTCATACAGGGACGCTGATGATGGGCGTAGTCGGCGTAGAGGACCGCATGCAGAACACGGTTATTTCCGATGCCGTTAACCAGGCCAGCAGGCTTGAGGGGATGTGCAAAGCCTTCAACGTTTCCATTGTCATCAGCGATGAAATTTTCAAAAAGCTCGAAAATCCGGGTTCTTATATGTACCGGTACCTTGGAAAAACCAGGGTCAAGGGAAAAGCCGAGCCTGTTTCGGTTTTTGAGATTTTCGACGGCATCGATCCTGAGCTTTTGGCAAGGAAACAGAAAGCCAACCGCTATTGGGAAGAAGGGATGCTGAGCTACCACAAAAAGGACTATGCAAGGGCCTTGAAAAAGTTTCTGAATGTCCGGGAAATACTTCCCGAAGACGGCGCCGCGTATTATTATACAGACTACTGCATAAAAAAACTTCACTAACAGGCAGGATGATATGGCTGCGGAAGTACAGGAGCTTTTTGAAAAAATCCGCTGCGCCGGGCATTGCGTTGCCCTCACAGGCGCCGGGGTAAGCACCCTTTCGGGGATCAGGGATTTTCGCGGCAAAAACGGCCTTTACAACGACATGGACGCGGAAAAAATTTTTGATATCGGTTATTTTGAGAAAGATCCTGAATTTTACTACCGGGCAGCGGGATCTTTCATCTATAATATTGATGATAAAGAAGCTTCTGTCGTACATCTTGTGCTGGCGGATCTGGAGCACAGGGGGTTTCTCAAAGCCCTTATCACCCAGAACATCGACCTCCTCCATGAAAAAGGGGGAAGCAAAAAGGTCATCGAAATTCACGGTTCTCCAAGGATCCATTACTGCCTTAGATGTTCGGGCATACGCATGCCCTTTGCCGAAGCCGCCGCGCTGGTCCGTTCCGGGGATTTTCCAAGGTGTCCCAAATGCGGCAGGATACTGAAGCCCGCTATTACCTTTTTCGGCGAGAGCCTTCCTGTAGAGGCCTTGCAGGAAGCATCCGGGGAAGCCCAAAAGGCGGATCTTATGCTGGTCCTGGGTACCAGCCTCACAGTCCATCCCGCAGCTTCGCTTCCAAACTA
Source organism: Treponema sp. (assembly GCA_031281855.1). Taxonomy (GTDB): domain Bacteria; phylum Spirochaetota; class Spirochaetia; order Treponematales; family Breznakiellaceae; genus JAITEW01. The sequence goes on along the minus strand of JAITEW010000101.1, from coordinate 4,132 downwards.
TACCCTTAGAAACGGAGGCGAACTGGTAATCGTCAACAATATGCCGACGCCGATGGATCGCCTGGCGTCCCTGCGCTTCGATGACTTGCAGGAAGTCTTTGAAGGGCTTAAAAAAGCGCTGGAAATTTTGTAGACTGAGCTTGTTCCAAAAACCGGAGGTAACAATGAGAGTATCCCGAATGACCGCGTTCCTGGCTGCCGCTGTTCTGGCGGTTTCGGCCCTGGGCGCCCAGTCCCTTAAAGGCATGAGCCTGAACGGCTCCACAGGGCTTTATTCCATCCCTTCAGGCCGCATCGGCTGGGAGCGGACCAGCGACTTCGGCCTTGACCTTGGCTACCATGCCATTATCAGAAACAGGGCGAGCCATATTCCCAAACTGAGCGTCAGCCTCTTCAAATGGGTGGAGCTAAGCGGGGCCGTGGACATACAGCCCGGAGACCATCAAAGCGATTTAATCGCAGGCGCGAAGATACAGTTCCCGCTGACCAATACGGCCATTGCCCTGGGCGGAAATTTTCAGTCCCTTAATGTCGGGAATGAGTATTACTCGTTAAACGCCGGACAGGTATACCTGGCGGTTACTTACGCGGGCCAATTTTTTAACATGCCCGCGGAGACCACAGTGGTTCTCGGAAAGACGTTTATCAAAGACAACATAGACAGCAACATCGATTTCGGCATGGGTTTTGATCTTGTGCTGCTCCCAAAGGTCTTTGAGAAGGCCCTGCACTGGGTTACCGACTTTGCCAACTTTTCCTACAGCGCCGATCCCTTTGGCGCCGATTTCAGAAGCCGGGGCGTTTTGAATACAGGGCTCAGGGTAGACCTTTCTATCATCCCTGTTTTGAGCAAATTTAAATTTGTCGTTGACGTACTTATGGCCGACGCGTTCGATGACGGCCGGTCTTTTTCGGTAGGCACGGTGTTCTGTATTCCTATACTGTAGACACCCTCTCCCTCCCCCTTTCTGTCAGCGCTTGGACGCCAGGTATTCCAGGGCCCTGTCAACTCTCGCCAGGGACGCCTCGGGGCCCAGGAGCCGCAGGCTGCCGAAGAGGGGAGGACTTACCCGTGCGCCGGTAACAGCCACCCGCAGGGGCATCAGGAGGTCGCCGAGTTTAACCCCGTCCTTTTCGGCCCAGTCCTTGATAAAAGCTTCCGCTTCCCCGTCTGACTGCGCGGACGCCAGAGGGGGGGTGAGGGTCCGGCCTTTTTCAAGAAGCTCTATGGTCCCGGCAAGGTCCGCTTTCTTGGGGAAAAATTCCCCGGCTTCCGGAAGCGGGGGCTCGCTGAAAAGATAGCCGAGTTTTTCGGGAATATCCTTAAGGAAAACCGCCCGTTCCTTGACCAGGGGCATCGCCGCGGCGAAGCGTTCTTTCTGCTCCGTATTGGGCCCCGCATCTCCAAAGAGGCCGGCCTCGACAGCCAGGGGCAGGCAGAGTTCCGCCAGTTCAGCGTCGCTTTTCATCCTGATGTACTGGCCGTTGTACCATTCCAGTTTTTTGTAGTCAAAGACAGCAGGGGCCTTGTTGAGTTTGTCAAGGCTGAAACTCCCGGCCAGTTCCTCAAGGGAATACAGGTCTTTCCCTTCCTGGTAGGAAGCCCCCAAAAGGGCCACGTAGTTGATGAGCGCTTCTGGCAGATAGCCCTGGCCGCGGAACTCGTCGATGCTTGTGGCCCCATGGCGTTTGCTGAGTTTTTTTCCGTCAGTACCCATTACCATAGGTAAGTGGCAGAACTCCGGGGGTTCCCATCCGAAAGCCCCGTACATGATAATATGCAGAGGAGTCGAAGGGAGCCATTCCTGGGCCCGGCACACATGGGTAATTCCCATGAGGTGATCGTCTACCACATTGGCCAGGTGGTAAGTAGGGAACCTGTCGGATTTGAGGAGTACCGGGTCGGAGTTCACATCGCTGTTTTTCCATTCAATGTCCCCGAGCAGGAGATCCCGGTATTTCGTAACAAGCGGCGCGCCGCCTTTTTCCTCTAAAGGGATCTTAAGCCTCACCGTACAGGGCTCGCCGCCTGCCGCCCTGCTGCGGGCTTCTTCAGGAGGAATGTTCCTGCAATGGCGGTCATAGCCTGTCTCGCCGGACTTGGCCGCCTCCCTCTCCTGCCTTACCTTGTCCAGCCGCTCAGGGGAACAGAAGCAGTAGTAAGCCCGGTCTTTTTCTATCAGCTCCAGGGCGTATTTCTGGTAAATCTCGGTCCGCTCGGACTGGACGTAAGGCGCCCCGGGACCGCCTACGTCGGGACCCTCGTCCCAGTGGAAACCCAGCCATTCAAAAGTATCGTAGAGGTTTTGTACAAAACGCTCCTCGCAGCGGGTCTGATCGGTATCTTCCAGGCGGAGGACGAATTTACCCTGCTTCGACCGGGCAAAGAGGTAGTTGAAAAGCGCGGTTCTGACGCTCCCGATATGCTGCAATCCTGTAGGCGACGGGGCGTAGCGGTCTCGAATAATCATGAAATATACTATATCCTACCTGTCAGGAGTTTATCTATGGTTAAAGATACCAATGGCAAGGGCCGCAGGGAAGACAAAAGCCCTGGCCAGAAACTTGCGGACAAACTGTTTTTCAATCCCGGGAACTGCTGGGAAGGGATCGATGGGAAGAGCGCCAGGGAAATCGAAGACTTCGCCGCTTCGTACAAGGAATTTCTGGACCAGGGCAAGACCGAACGGGAATTTTCTTCCGCGGCAGTGGAGATGCTGAAAAAAAAGGGCTTTGTTTCCATTGATTCCCTGGGGCCGAAGAAGCTTGAACCGGGATTGAAAGTTTTCAGGCATATAAAAGGGAAGGCCCTGATCTGCGCAGTGCTGGGAAAGAGGCCCTTAAAAGAAGGGGCCAATATACTTGGTGCCCATGTGGATTCTCCCAGGCTGGATCTCAAACAGAACCCCCTTTACGAGGACAGCGACTTCGCCCTCCTGGACACCCACTACTACGGGGGCATCAAGAAGTACCAGTGGACCGCCATCCCCCTGGCTATGCACGGGGTTTTTGTAGATTCTAATGGAAAGAAAACCGAACTGCGCCTGGGCGAGGACGGCGGGGACCCGGTATTTACCATTACGGATCTCCTGCCCCATTTGGCGAAGGATCAGATGCAGAAGAAAGCTTCAGAAGCGGTAGAAGGCGAGGACCTGGACGTTCTTGCCGGGTCCCGGCTTTATGATGATGAAAAGGCGAAAGACAGGGTAAAACTTTTGGCTCTCTCGTTGCTCAATGAAAAATACGGAATTACCGAACAGGATTTTGCCTCAGCGGAGATCGAGTTTGTCCCTGCTTTCAAGGCCAGGGATGTGGGCTTTGACCGGAGCATGATCGGCGCTTACGGCCACGACGACCGCTGCTGCGCCTATCCCGCCCTGCGGGCCGTTATTGGTTACGGGGCCGGAAAAACCCCTCCTGAAAGAACCGGGATCTGCTATCTTTCTGACAAGGAAGAAATCGGCTCTGTCGGGAACACCGGCGCCCAGTCCCGGGGTTTTGAGAATTTCATTGCCGCCATCTGCGGCGAAGGGGAGCTCAGGCGCTGCCTTTCGTCGTCGGCCATGCTTTCGGCGGATGTGAACGCCGCCTTCGATCCCACGTGGGCCTCTGTTTTTGACAAGAAGAATTCCTCCTATATGGGCAGGGGGCTGGTCCTTTCCAAATACACCGGCTCCGGGGGCAAGTACGGCGCCAGCGACGCCAACGCCGAATTCTGCTCCCAGGTGCAGGCCCTGATGACGCGCAACAAAGTGCCCTGGCAGTTCGGCGAACTGGGGAAAGTGGACAAAGGCGGAGGAGGGACCATAGCCCTCCACGCCGCGAGGCTGGGAATCGACGTTCTTGACTGCGGCATCCCGGTGCTTTCCATGCATTCGCCTTTCGAGGTGATAAGCAAGATCGATCTCTATATGTGCTACAGGGGCTACACAGCTTTTCTCACGGACTATATTTGACCTGAATCCGTATAAAAACGGATAGATTTTGCAGAATTACCACGGTTGTTTATAGTTTGGTGTTTATTTGCGGATACGGAATTACATAGCATCGTCAATAGGGAGATTTTTTGTCTACTCTCACCGGGTTTTACCGGAAAAATTGTCCTGTCTCGGCTCTATCCGTGCCACCGAAT
>JAITEW010000005.1 GCA_031281855.1 Treponema sp. | reverse complement strand
CTACATCTCCCACAATGAACAGAAGATAGTAAAAATTTAGGCTTCGAGATACGGGCGGTGTTGAAAGAGAAGGCTGCCGTTCATTGGTTGAACGGCAGCCTGGTTCCTCTGTACTTTTTTATAGCCGAAAGTTATGATTATAGAGGCTTTCCCAAAACTTCAGTTCTTGGGAAAGCAACCTTAGATTTAGAGGAAAAAGCGGACTTTTGGCCGCTTTTTCCAAAGCCATTACCGATTACAGAGGAAACTTGAGGAAATTTATGGAAGAAACAGGTTATAAACGGCCCAGTTGGGATGAATATTTTATGGAAGTATGCGACGCCATTTCCAAACGGGCCACCTGCGACCGGGGCAGATCGGGATGCGTTATCGCCAAGGATAACCAGATCCTGGTAACAGGCTATGTAGGCGCGCCTGCGGGGCTGCCGCACTGCGACGAAGTCGGGCATCAGTTCAAAAAAATACTTCATGAAGACGGCAGTGTAACGACCCACTGCGTCAGGACGGTCCATGCAGAACAGAACGCTGTCTGCCAGGCGGCGAAACGGGGCATCGCCATTGCGGGCGCTACGCTTTATTGCCGCATGACTCCTTGCAGGACTTGCGCAATGCTCATCATCAACTGCGGTATCGTGCGGGTTGTATGCCAAAGACGGTACCACGACAGCGCGGATTCGGAAGCTATGTTTGAAAAAGCAGGTATAAAACTGGAATATGTCTATAACGAAACCCAGCAGTATGAAAAACAATAAAACCTTTACAACCGGCCTTGGTATCGCCCTGGGGACGGTACTCTTCATGGCCCTTGTATCGGTTTTGTTGTCCCGGTTTTCTTCAGCTTTCGGGCAGCCGGATACGAAAGGCCTCCTCTTCCGGCTGAGCCTTGCCAACATACTCCTGGCCGCCGCAGGTATGGCCCTGCTCCTTTTGGCAGGGGCGAAAATCCTAATCCGCCTTGGGCATCTTGAAGATCTGGCGCAGCTTTTGGAAGAAAAGAACTACCCCGCGTTGGGGGAAATAAAACCCAGCGGCGCTTATAAAGAACTTGAAACATCCCTCCGGTCTTTAGGGAAATTCTACCAGATCCTGAAAACCTTTAGCAGCCAGAGCGCCGAAGCCAGGGAACTGATAAAAGCCGAAAACACCGAACATGAAGCCAAAGCGGCCCACCTGGGAGAGGTTTTTGACGCCGCAGAAAGCAGGTTCGGCGAAATCGGTTCCGCTGCCGTCCATGTTTCCGGCTTTGCAGGCAAGTATACAAGCGCCATTGGCTCCCTTAACGGCAATGCGGCGAAGCAGGCCGAATTAACGGCCCATGCAGAATCCCGGATTTCCGAAGCGGCCCAACTGGCAGGGACCATAAGCGCCAGGATCGGCGAGAGCGAAAGCCAGGCTGAAGCCCTGAAGGAACGGGTGCTTGCAGGGGAAGATCAGTCCCGGACCGCTTACGATACTATCCGGGAAGCGGCAGGAAATCTCGAAAAAATCACCGATATGGCAGGGGTCATAAATCAGATTTCCGAACAGACCGACCTGCTTTCCATGAACGCAGCGATAGAAAGCGCCCACGCCGGAGCCGCCGGCGCGGGGTTCGCTGTGGTGGCTAATGAGATAAAAAAACTGGCGGAGTCAACAAGGGAAAACGCCGAGAGTATACAGGAAGCCATTAAGGCTATTAACCGCCGGATCGCCGAAGCCCTGAAAGCCAGCGAAGCCTCTTTTGAAACTTTCAGTTCAATTACCGAAAAATTCGGGATTTTTGCCAGGACCCTGACGGAGATCGGCCGGGAGGCCCAAAAGAGCGGGGATACGCACAGGGAAACCCGGGAGGCCGTCAGGGAATCCGCCGCTATTGCCCGGAAAATCCTGGATTCCGGGTCCGAAGCCCTGAACAGCAGCGGGAGCCTTCTGACCGATCTGGAACAGATACGCAGCCTTTCAGACATGACCCGTACGGAACTGAAGGAAATCCGCATGGGAGCTTTGGAAAGCCTGGAACACATACGAAAAACCCAGGAAAAAGTCCGGCAGACCCTGACAGAAGCTGAAGATTTGGGGGGGACCATGGACCGGAACGCGGTTCACGGGACCGTTAAAGCCGATGATTCCTGGCGCAAGGATGTGGCGGTAAAGTCGCCTCCCAGGACTGTCGGCTGAAGCCCCGGCGTTCTACTCCCGCGCTATCCGGTACTTGAGGTAGATTTCCTCGATAGTGCGCTTAGGGCCTGAAGCGGATATTTTTTTGCGGAAACTGGCGGCGTCCCGGCGGTCGACATAAAAATCATAAATAGCCCGCGAATCGGCGCCTGAAACAAGGCCGTACGCCGGGCTTGAGCCCAGATAAGTGCGGACTTCGTCGCGGCTTACAGCGGTGATGCCGAAGCGGGCCAGCCGCGAACGGACCGAGTTTATCTCTTCATAAGAAAGGCCGAAGAGAAATTCTTCCAGAGCCCAGCGGGTTTCTGCTACCACGGTCTGATCGACCAGGAATTGCCGCCAGTCTTCTCCCATGTCGATGGTTATCCTCAGGAGTTCGCTGGAACCGTCCATGGTTCCGAAGGCAGGGGGGGACGAATCCCGCGCTATCCAAAGGCTTTCCAGCGCAGGCAGGTACCGCACCGAACGGGGATCGGTGCCGCTGTCCCAGAGGGTTATAAGGTCGTCGGCTACCCGGATCTTAATCTCCTGGGAAAATTCAGGATCATCGAGGCATGAAAAATAAACTTCTTCAGTCATAAGGGTGTGGATTATCGAAAAAATAATCCGCCTCAATAAAGGCTGAAATTCCCTGTTGCCCTCAAGGAGAATGAAAAGAAGGGAAAAAACCTGAAATTTCGAAACCAGATAGCTCCGGGCCATAACAACCCTTGAAGGTATATGCAGTAAGTGGGAAGTGGCCCTGAAGGAACAAAGGGCGTCCAGGAGTTTTTGCTCGTCCCGGACCATCCCCCGGAGCATGTGGGACTCCCGTACCGAAGGGTAATCGGAAATCGCCTTTCCCAGGTTTTGAAGGCACCTGAAGCGCTGTTTTACAAGCTCGCATTCTTCAGGAGAGCGGGAATCAAGAAAAGCCTCTATTTCCTCTACTAGCTTTATTTCTTCTGCTTTGAGCTCCAGCATAGCTGATATATCCGCCCCAGTATTCTCATCTATAGTTAGTGCCTGTCCGCAAAACCGGTTGCGATGCGGGCAGACGCTAGTTATAGCCTATCCCTGTCCTCTTGATTAATCAATAAGGATTTCCCTTAAATTTGTACTTTTTTAGAGGAAAATTCCAATTTCCGGCACAGCGGCTGCTATTTTTCTATCTTCCCGCAACGCGTTGTATTGACAAATTAGCTGGTTTCACCGATCCTGTTTCTAAATTTCGCAAAACCTAAAGTTGTTGCGTCCTGGTTCTTATAGCCTATGCAACAAGGCTCTTGGTGTGAGGTATAGCAGGAGTAGACTTTGAAACGGAAACCGAATCTGCTCTTTATCGGTATTGACAGCTTAAGGCGGGACAGGATGAGCCTTTACGGGTATTCGAGGCTCACGACGCCCCATTTGGATAAATACGCCTGTTCAGGCGCGGTATGGGACAGTTGTTTCAGCCCCTCGATTCCCACGACTCCCGGTTACGCCAGTATGATTACCGGACGCGATTGTTTTGGGACCGGCATCGTTGCTTTCAGGCATAAGGGGTCCTACGCCCCAGGGATCAAGACGCTGCCGGAAATTCTCGTTGAGAACGGGTACGCAGCGGCCAGCGTCGGTTTGACAGGGAACCCCGCAGCCCGGGGTTTTGACCGGGACCTTGATTACAAAGGATGGAGTACCTGGAAGGACGGCAGGGCGCGCAAGGCCGGGAACCTGAATGCCGTTGCGATCCCCGAACTGAGGCGCCTTGCCGCCCAGGATAAGCCCTTCTTTCTTTTTCTCAGACACCTGGATCCTCATTCGCCATACCTGCCGCCTGAACCTTATGACCGTATCTTCTACGCCGGGGACGAATTCAATAAGAAAAACAGGTCCCTGGAAAAAACATACGCCTTTAAGCCCTTTTGCGATTATTTCCGTTCATGGTTTCCGCCGGGCTGTACCGACGCCGGGTACATTAAATCCCAGTACGACGGCGGGATAGCCTATATGGACGCCTGCATCGCTGTTTTATTGGAAGAAGTGAAGGTTCTTGGCATTGAGGATGAGACCCTCATCGTTATTACTTCGGATCATGGTGAAAGCCTGGATGAGCATGAATGTTGGTTCGACCACCACGGCCTTTACGACTGCACCCTGTCGGTGCCCCTCTTCTTCCGGTATCCTGCCAGGATCCCCGGCGGCGCCCGGTTCGGCGACATGGTTACTCTCAAGGACGTAATGCCGACGGTGCTGGACATCCTGGGTATTAAACGGAAGGGCATGCCCACAGAGGGGCGCAGCCTCCTCCCGAGGATGTCGGGCGGCGGCCTGGAACAGGAAGATGAATTGTATCTCACCGAATGTACCTGGGAGCGCAAGCACGGCTGGCGGACGCCTCAGTACAAACTCATCAAAGCCCTGGAGCCCGACTTCCACTACAAGAGTGAGGTTGAGCTTTACGATCTCATCAAAGACCCGGGGGAAAACGATAACATTGCCGCCAAAGAGCCCGCTATCGTCAAAACCCTTTTGGACCGTATGGAAAGGTGGATCAAAAAACGGGAGAAGGAAACCGGCCGGACCGCGCCTATCTTCACCAGCATCCATTGGCACGGCAGGGAGGACAGGGGTCCTTTTACCAGTTCCGATGAAGCTTACAACACCCTGCATATCGGTGAAAGAACGGATGTCAAAACAGATGCCAAAGAAGAGGAGACTCCCGGGGACAACGCCCGTAACAGCAAGGAGCAGGAAATGATAACGAAACTAAAACGTCTGGGATATATGTAAAAGGTGAAACGATGATAGTTGAAAGAGGATACCCGGGGATGCTGGAATTCCCCTGTGATGTTGAATATCTGGAAAACGGCAACATCCTTATAAGCGATGCCGGCGACGAGGTGGGCTTGGGCAGCGAAATAATCGAAGTCGATCCTATCGGAAATATTGTCTGGCGTTACGCCGAGGGGCTCGCCTTCGCACACTCCGCCAAACGGCATCCGGATGGCAGCACCCTCATCTCGGATACCCGCCACAACCGCGTCATAGAGGTCAGCGCGGAAGGAAAACTCCTCTTTTCAACCGCCGACCTCCCGCGCCTGTCCGACGGGAGCACGCTTAACTATCCCAATAATGCGGAGTATTTGGAGGACGGGAGCTTCCTCGTTACCGACAGGAACAACAACCGCTGTATCATCATCAACAGGAAGGGCCGTGTTCTCTGGGAATACAGCAGGGATATATTTCACCCCCATAACGCCCATGTGCTGAAAAACGGTAATGTGATCATCGCCAATTCCGACGGTAACCGTATCATCGAGGTAAACCCCAAAGGAGATCTTGTCTACAGTTACGGCGGAGCCGGTGAAAAAGCCCTCAACTGGCCCCGTGACGGCTTCAGGCTTGAAAACGGCAATACCCTCATCACGAGTTCCCGGGACTCTGCCTTTTACGAGGTGAGCCCCGGAGGGGAAATTGTGTTTGAAAAAAAACTGGACTATTTTGCCAACCTCTACAACACCCGTGCTACCCCCCGGGGCACCTACCTTAGCTCCGACCAGCAGCGCCACCAGATTCTGGAATTTGACGCTTACGGAAATATTATCTGGCAGTTCCGCAACTACCGCAATGTGAACAAGATTTTCCCTGCCCTGTCGAACGGCTCCTTCAGCAAGCGGAACAGTAAGGGCCCTGCGGACTGGACAGTTTTCAAACGTTTCGGCGAAGGCGGCGGCGAACTCATCTGGGACGAAACGGTCAAGCCGAAAGCCGCGCCGGGTCTGCGCTTTGACAGAGACGGGGCGGTTTATCTCATGCAGATTATTGATGTTACGCCGGGGTTCAGCTACGAAATGTCAGGCAGCGTAAAAACAGAATGCCTCGACGGGGGCTTTGTCTTTTTGCAGCTCGCCTTCCTGGACCATTACGGCGCACTGGTCCAGGATGCCAGTAAAGCGCCGAAATCGGAATTTATCACCTGCAGCAGGGATTACCATAAACAATCCCTCACAGCCCTTGCGCCGGCCGCCGCGGCCATGGCGGAAGTCCGGATTTGCATCTCAGGCCCCGGGAGGTTCTATGTCAAAAACGTCACATGCGCTCAAATATAAAACAAGTTTCACCACCATGGCGACGCCGGAACTCGATCACGCAAGAGCCCTGGAGCTTGCGGAGCGTTACGGTTTTGACGGTATTGATCTCAGGGTCTCGGATGACCGGGGAGAAGTAAAACCCGGTTCGCCGGAAGAAGAACTAATAAAGATCAAAAATGATTTTGAGAACGCCGGAATCAAAATCCCGGCCCTCCTCTGTTATAAGATCGATCTTTCTGAAGGCGGCGAGAAAATGCTCCTGAACCTGGAACGGCACCTGGACATAGCCGGAATCCTCGGCGCGCCGTGGATCAGGGTTTTTACGGGAGATCCCGCAAAGACGGCAAAACCTGAATGCTTTACAAGTGAATACAGCGGCGTAATAAAAAAGGCTCTCGCAAAACGGCAGGAGGGGCCGGGAATACTCATCCAAAACCACCGGGGAAACGCCGCATTGGGGGAAATCCTCGAAATTCTTAAACTAGTAAACGACAGCCGCTGCAATTTAGTTTATTCGCCGGATCATCTTGAAGAGCCGGATTTTGACAAAACGACCGGGGAATGTATGCCCTATATCAGGGAGATCTACATAGCCGACCGGAACGCCGGGGGCAAACCGGTGCTTCCCGGGAGCGGTATTATCCCTCTGGGGAGGATAATTAAAAAACTGGACAGCAGCGGCTACAGGGGGTTCTACACCTTTAAGTGGGAACGTATTTGGCACCAACTGCCTGATGTCGAGACGGCTTTTCCCGCTTTTTTTCAATTTCTGCAATCTCAGGACGGGTAGTAATTTATTTTTTAATTGCTGTATAAACCCTTGGGCGTACGCCTGGGCTTAAATTTTTTTTAGAGGACGAAAATGAAACGTTTATTTTTCTTAACAATGATTGCCTGTTTCGCCATGACGGCGGTCTTCGCCGCCGGGGGGCAGTCTTCAAGCGGCGGTAACAAATCAGCAGGAACGGCTCTGTCAGGAGAGGCGGTTAGGTTTCCGCTGCCTGAAAGAGTTACCTTTACGTACTGGACTCCTTTGTCAACCCAGGTTTCACGCACAGCCAAGAATTATGCTGAGACAGAACTCTACAGGACCCTTGGCGAAAAAACCAATGTGTACTTTGAGTTCATTCATCCTACCATCGGCGAGGAACCCACGGCCTTTAACCTCCTCGTCGCATCAGGGGATCTGCCGGATATTATTGAGCATAACTACAGCAACTATCCCGGCGGCGCCGTAGGAGCCCTCAATGACGGAATCATCATGCCGTTGAACGGCCTTATCGATACGTACATGCCAAACTACAAAAGGCAGATCTCCCAGTACCCGGATATTAACGCACTGACGAGGAACGAAAAAGGAGAATACGCCTATCTGCCTTTCCTTCTGCCGTCGGACCAGCCCCTTATAAACTGGGGCGGCGTGATTCGCACGGATCTGCTTAAAAAAGTAAATATGCAGGCTCCGGAAACGGTGGACGAGGTTTACGCGGTCCTCAAGGCCTTTAAGGCAGCGGGAGTTCCCTGTCCCATGTTCATCGGGAACAGTACCGCGGATCGCAGCCTTAAGTGGGTAGGGGGTACCAATCCCTTCTTAGGCGCCTGGGGTGTGGCCTATGGTTTTTACAATGACAACGGTAAAGTTAAGCTGGGACAGGCCGAACCGGCTTACCGGGATTTTCTGGCTACTTTGCGGAAATGGTACGAAGAGGGGCTTCTGGAACCGGAATTCCCTACAGTTGTCAAAGCTGCGGATCTTGAGGCCCGGGCCTTCAGCGGCGACTGGGGTATGTGGTACTACAATGTAGGCCCCATTGAAAAGGCCACCTCCGAGGGAAGAAAGAAAGTTCCTGATTATACCTTAGGCGGGATCAAACCCATTACCCTGAAAAAGGGCGAGAAGAACCGCTTCGTGCGCTTCCAGAGTCCTGTCGGCGGCGGCGGTGTTACTATTCCGGCAGGGACAAGAAGAGCGGATATTATCGCCTCTTTCTTCGATCTTGGTTACGATCAGGCCGAGATCGGCAGGCTTTACTCTCTGGGTATTGAGGGAACCAGTTATATCCTCGAAAATCCGGCTACAGCCGGGATAACCGACAACATTATCCATAACAGCTACGGTGTCGCCATGACCGATGCCTTGTACAGGTACTGCCGGGGTATGAACGGCGGCCCCTTCAGGATCGACCCCCTCTTCTACACCGCCTACTGGTCGATGCCTGAACAGCGCGATGCCCTAGCAAAATGGAGTACAGACCTGGAGGCGACTTTTGCGAATGATCCGGCTATCTACGGCATCATGACCGCTGAAGAGGTGGAGAGAGTCAGCGCTCTGGAGGTGCAGATGCAAACCTACATCGACGAGATGTTTATTAAATTTGTAACCGGCAGGGAAAGTCTGAGTTATTTTGATACGTACCTCGGGGAACTGAAAAAACTTGGTATGGATAATATCCTGGCAGTTCAACAGGCAGTAAACGACCGCTACCACGCAGGCGTTAAATAAAAGATGTTTAGAAGAGGATGCCGGGAGAAGCCATGACAAGAAAAGCTTCTTTCTTTTCAGCGTTGGCAAAAGATTTCAAGGTGAATAAGACGCTGGTCTTTATGTCCCTGATCCTGGTTTTCTACTACGGCCTCTTCCACTACGGGCCTATGTACGGTATCCTCGTAGCCTTTAAAGATTTCCGCATAGCCCGGGGTTTCTCGGGCAGCGCATGGGCGGAGCCTCTGACCAAACACTTCCGTATTTTTTTTGAAAGCTACTATTTTAAGCGCCTTCTCGTTAATACCCTCTCTATCAGCTTCAAGAGTCTCATTTTCGGCTTCCCTGCGCCTATCATCCTCGCACTCCTGCTCAATGAGGTGGGCAGTCCCAGCTATAAAAAGATCATCCAGACTGTTACCTATATGCCGCACTTTATCTCAATGATGGTAATGTGTGGTATTCTGATTCAATTCTTTTCGGCCCAGGGCCTCATTAACGACATCCTTTCAATTTTCGGCGTCCAGCGGCTTAATTATTTTCTTGACAGCCGTTACTATCAAGGCCTCTATGTCGGCTCGGGGATCTGGCAGAACCTGGGGTGGAATTCCATTATTTTTCTGGCGGCTATAAGCCGGGTCAACCCTGAACTCTACGAGGCCTGCCGCATTGACGGCGGGAACCGCTGGACCCTGGCAGTCCATGTAACAATCCCCCGGATCCTTCCGACTATCATCACTATGTTTATCCTCCAAATGGGGCAGCTTATGAGTATCGGCGCTCAAAAAACCATTCTCCTCTACAACCCCACTACGTATGAGACAGCGGATATTATCGCGTCCTATGTATACCGTACCGGTATCCAGCAGTCAAATTACAGCTTTGCCACTGCGGTAGGCCTCTTTAATAATGTGATTAACTGTATTTTGCTTTTCGGTACCAATGCTGCCAGCAAAAAACTGGCCGATACCGGCCTCTGGTGAGGGGAAAGCATGCGCGGCGCCGGCAGACGATCCCCAGTTTCCCTGATATTCGATATTTTTAATTATATTTTTTTAGGTTTTCTGGCCCTAACCGCATTTTATCCCATGTGGTACATCCTGGTCGCTTCTTTCAGCGATTACACTCTCCTCAACGCCGTAAAGGGCCTTGTTGTAATTCCTGTACATTTTAATTTATCCGCCTATACGGCGGTTTTTCGGGACCCCATGATCCTCCGCAGCTATCTCAATACCCTGGGTTACGTATGCCTCGGCATAGTTATCAACATGATCATGACCGCTAACGGCGCCTATATACTCTCGCGAAAAAAATTCTTCTGGCATAAATTCCTGTCATTCATGGTGATATTCACTATGTTTTTCCAGGGAGGGCTCATCCCCAGTTTTCTCCTGGTCCGTTCGCTGAGACTCTACAATACCATTTGGGCGGTACTGCTGCCTTTGGCGATCAATACCTGGAATATGCTCATCATGCGCAACTCTTTCGAGGCTATCCCGGAATCGATTGTCGAATCGGCCAAGATCGACGGCGCCAACGATCTTACTATTCTGATCAGAATAATACTCCCTATGTCAAAGGCGATACTGGCCGTTATTTTTCTCTATTACCTGGTAGCCCGCTGGAACGGCTGGTACGAGTATATGATCTACATACAGAAGCGGGAGCGCTTTCCCCTTCAGCTCATCCTGCGGGAGATCCTCATCGCCAACCAGATGGATACATCAGGCGCGCTGAGCTACGGCGATACGTATGATATTCAGGAAGTTATAAAATACGCGGCAATTGTGATAGCGACCATACCTGTCCTCGTAATTTACCCGGTTCTGCAGAAATTTTTCGTAAAAGGTATAATGGTGGGCGCCGTAAAGGAGTAAAGAATTGATAAAAAACGGATTATTTTTTGGCAAAAAGGAAATAGAGCGGGCTCGGAAACTTTATTGTACCGAAAAATGGCCTGCCCAAATATTTGAAAAATATTTTCGTTCAGCCCGGGAATTCGACCGCTACGGGTTTCCCTTTTGGGAAAAGTTCTTCCCAAAAGAAGGCGCCGCCTTTACCCACGGCTACCGCGGCTGTCCCGAATGCCGGGGCAGATGGATATGGTTCGGCGCCGATACCTGCGATTTTTCCAGGCCTGAAATTCTTATATGCCCTAAATGCGGTTATGAATTTCGTATAAGCGATCCTTCAGGGGCTTATTACGATTTGAACGACGGCGTTAGGCGGCATGGCGAGACTTACAAACTGCGCGCCGTATGGAACGCTTTTGTCGTAAAACACCTGGATATGCTGATGCAGGCTTCTTCTTACTTATGGGCCGTTACCGGAGATGAAAGCCACGGAAAGCGGGCTGTCTGGATCGCCGAAAAATTAGCCAGGTTATCCCCTACTACCACAGGCCCCGCTGAAATGCCAAAACCAGACGGCAGGTTTCTCTACTTTTCCAGTATCGTAAACCGCCGCCGCGAAGCCTGGTGCGTTGTCAGGGAACTGCTCTCAGACTATCCTCCCTTTGAAGATATCAGGGAACTCTTCGATGTCAATCTGCTGCGGGAATATTTGTACGATCATTGTGCGCCCGAGAACGGTGAGTGGCGCAGGTTTCACAATCATGACGCCGATACTATCAGGGCAGCGGCAGCGGTCGGCATTACCCTGGGGGACCAGGAACTGCTTAAACTGGCTGCCGATACTTTTCCGTATCTCATTGAGAACACCATCGACAACCGTGGATGGTACGCCGAAACCAGTCCGGCATACACCAACTTTACAATAGACCTGTTCTCCGATCTCGGCCTTATGCTTACAAGGCATATTCCGCTTTTCAACGCATTTAAAATACCCAAGCTCCGCCGGATCATGGACTTTCCGGATCTGCGGGAAGATTGCGGCGGCCTTCTTCCGCGTTACGGCGACGCGCCCGGAGACTATCGTCTTGGGCTTGATTATTCAAATAACATTGATTTTGATATCTGGCTGCCGTCGCCTAAAAATCCTGACATACCCATGTACGGAAGCTACTGGTATAGCTGCCATGATAAATCCTATGTTTGGCAGCGTATCCTGGCGCTCTGTGAAGAAGATCCTGAAGAAAAGAAGCGTTTTATTTCCAGGGCAAAGGCCGCATCCGGGGAGAAGGACTTCTTTGATCTGTTCTTCGACTGGGATGGGGGAGGAGGGGGGAGGAGTCAGGTTATCCCGGTGGAGTTGAAACCGGAAGGCGCCGCTTTGGGCGGCTATAAAGGTATTGCCATTCAACGAAGCGGGGACGGATTTTTCGCGGCACTGATGCAGACTGCGACCCCTATGCCCCACGGCCATGACGACATCTTAGGGGTAAATTATTTCGGCTTAGGCAGGGATATGTCCCTTGATATCGGTTACGAACTATTCAGTTCCCCTTTTCACTATGGCTTTTATAAGAAGAGAATAGCTCATAATTCTGTTGTCGTGGATCGCGACGAGGATTGTCCGCCAAAAGCAAATGCCCGTCCTTCCAACGGCAGGCTGCTCATCTTTTCCGGACTAGGGGATCTCAACGTTACCGTTGCGGAAGCGAAGGATCTCTACAAACAGGCAGGCGAATACCGGAGGGCCAACTTTTTAATCAACCTCCCGGAGAGCGGCGGCAAAGGGTGCGGGGATAAACCCGGCGCATACTTCCTTGATGTTTTTCATATAAAAGGCGGAAGGGTCCATGATTATTCCTTCCATGGTTCAGCAGAAGAAAACAAAACCTGCAGGGGTTATCAAAATCTCGCTATAGAGCATCTGGCGCCGTCAGGCGAGGAAGATCCCTGGACGCTGGCGGTCTGGGAGAACAAAAAGGAGGCGGCCGCATTTATCAACCATACAGGCCGGAGCTGGGGCGAGCGTATTATACCTGGGGGTAATGTCAAAAACATGGAAGGCGATGCCCCTGTAGGGGACCGGGGCTGGTGTCCGGACCCTCAGAACGGTTACGGCTGGCTCTACGATATCAAAACCTTTAGCCCCGATGGGAAAGGCGTTCCCAGGATAACCTGGACCACCCCTCAGGGGAAAGCCAGGCTTTGGATAAGCTCTTATGACGGCTGCCGCGCGGCTTTAGCCAAGGCGCCGGAACTCTATGGTGAGAAAGTTCTGAATTACTGTATCCTGCGCCACGGCGCGCCGGACGGACCTCCGGGTCTTGAGACGGTATTTTCATCGTGTCTGGAACTGTTTAGGGATGATCCTGTTATCCATAATGCGGAAATCCTGCCGTTAAGAGGTTCCCGGCAGGGCCTCTGTGTTAAAGTAACCCTGGCGTCGGGCATAGCCGATTACATTTTGTACAATCCCTTTGGGGAAAAAATCGCCGCCTCCCTTACCTGGGGTGAAACGATTTTCGACGGTTTTGTTTCTTTTATCAGAACAGACAAAGGGCTTTCACCTGAAAAGGTAAGTATAGCCGGCAAGGGGACTCTGTCGCTTGGGGATCGTAATTTTACGCTGTCTTCCCCTCTAACCGGGAAAGTCAGTTATGCGGGGAATAATAAAATTTGCTACACACCATTGGAAGGCGAGTGGCATCCTGTTAAGAATGACGTACTATTCATCAGCAACGGAGGAACAACGCGGACAAGCCCCTATCTGATCAGCGGCGCTGCCGGGAAAGACGGAGGCATGATCCTGGAAACCGACTGCTGCTCCGACATCCTCGGTGTAAGCCGCATTAAGAAGATTGAAGGAAATATTCTTACTGTGAATCATCCTCTGCAGTGGGACAGCTCCGGGGCAACCGGGGAACCGACGGATTTTTACGATAACAAGCCGGTTGAAAACAAAAAAGGCTTTTCAACCAGAATTGTAAAAACCCTGGGGGATAAACGCCTTCTTGTAGAGAACCCATCCGGTTTTAGATCTGGTGACGAACTTGTGATTCGGGATTTTGCCTCCTGCAGCAGGGCGGACATTATTCCCTTTGCGTGTTATAAAAATGATAAAGGCCTGTGGACGCGGACTGTTTCTAACACCAGCGGGGAGATTTGTATATGAAAATATTAGTAACTCTGGAACAGGGCCGGACCTGGGATATATATTATTCCCCTGAAATCTGCGCGAAGCTGGAATCCTTTGGCGAAGTAACTTATAATAAAAGCGCTAAGCCGTTTACGCCTGATGAATTAAAACACCATCTGGAAGAAGGCATTACCGTCTGCCTTACCCATTGGGGCTGCCCTTCTTTTAATGAAACAACACTTTCGGAGAACACCAGCCTCAGGTTCATCGCCCATGGCGCGGGCACTGTGGCGGATCTCGTCAGCGATTATGTTTATCAAAAGGGGATCAAGGTTTCGAGTTCTAATGATGTGATGGCAAAGTTCGTAGCCGAAGGCTGCATGGCCTACATTCTTTCGGCTCTGAGGCTGGTGCCTGAAGCGGACCGCCTGATGAAACAAGGCGAAAAGTGGCCTTACCTGCGGCCCCGGATCGACTGCCTCTATTACAAAAAGATCAGCCTCATTGGTTTCGGCGCTGTGGCCCGGAATCTCTGTAAACTGCTCCGCCCCTTCGAGGTTTATATCCAAACCTGCGATCCCTTTATAACCAAAGAGGATCTGGAATCCTCCGGCTTCGGGGACGTTAAGCTCGTGTCCTTTGAAGAGGCTCTCTCGACAGCCGGGATCGTCTCACTCCATGCGGCCCTGACACCCGAAACGGTGGGCCTCATCGGAGAGGCTGAGCTTAAGATGATAAGCGACGGCGCCCTTCTCCTCAATACATCCCGGGGCAAGGTGATCGACGAAAAGGCCCTCGTAGCTGAACTATCAAAGCGCCGCTTTAGAGCCGTTCTGGATGTCTTTGAAAAGGAACCTCTCCCTCTGGAAAGCCCGCTGAGGGCGCTGGACAATGTAATCCTAATTCCCCACCTTGGGGGCAGTTCGTCAAAACAGTACCTTACCCTGGCTATGCTTGAAGAAATCGAATGTTTCCTCAAAGGGGAGCCTCTCAGGCATGAAGTTTCGTCTACTGCTTACAGCAGGATGACGAGGCATTTATAGTTTTCACGTCCGACGTCTTGACCCGTCTCAGGCAGTCAGGCTATACTCCTTTTCTGCCGTCAGACTGCCTGTAAGGGCGGCGCTGACAACCGGGGGTGCACCGGTTTCGACTGGTGCGGTTCGGGATACAGGCTGCAGGTGGAGCGCTCATCTCCTGATTGGGCAAAAATTTAACTGCCGACTACGACAGTTACGCTCTCGCTGCGTAAGTAGCTGAACGCGGAAACCAGCCCCGCCGCCTTGAGGGGCTGAATTTCCGTCGCAATCAAGGCTGGCCAAACGCCGCTTCCGGACAGCGTGAGGTAAGATAATTCCGGAATACAGAGGGGCCGCATGCCGCGCGGCTAAGCCCCTCTCGACAATATAATGCGCGGCTAAACCTGTAGACGTTTGTGTTTCGCGCATCAGGACGCGGGTTCGACTCCCGCCACCTCCAATATTACGAGTATTCTTCGGAGATTTTCCTGAATTCGTCCTGGATTTCCACAAGAGCGTCTGTGAGAAGCGGATCAAACTGGGTGCCCTTGCCGTCCGCGATGATCTTGACCGCTTCTGTGTAAGGCATTGCGGCCTTGTAGACCCTGGCGCAGACCAGGGCGTCGTAGACGTCAGCGACAGAAGCAAGCCTGGCAGCCAGGGGTATTTCGGTTTCCCTGAGCCTCCGGGGATACCCGTTGCCGTCCCAGCGTTCATGATGGCCGTAACAGATGTCTTCGCAGTGCTTGAGGTAAAGAGACGAATTAATATCGCCTAATTCTTCAATAATTTCCTTGCCCCTCGTAGTATGGGTTTTCATGATCTCATACTCCTCAGGGTCGAGGCGGCCGGGTTTCAGCAGGATACGGTCAGGGATGGCTATTTTCCCGACATCGTGGAGGGCCATGGCCTTGACGATGATGCCGGGATCGAGCTTCAATAGTTCCCCGGCGTAGACCGACCCGGTAGTAACGAGGTGGTCCATCAGGGCGCCTACATAGAGCTGGGTCCGTTTGACGTGTTCGCCGGATTCCAAATCCCGGTGTTCTATAACGTTCGCAAGGCCCTGCAGGGCGCTGTCCAGGGTTTTTGTGGCTTCAGCGGTTTTTTCCTCTACCATCTCTTCCAGGCTGTCGCTGTAATTTTTTAGGGCTATCTGGTTTTTTACCCGAAGCTTGACGATCTCAGGCGCAAAAGGTTTATTGATAAAGTCTACCGCACCTGCGGCCAGGAGTTCGCTTTCCGAATCGTTTTCGGCAGTAATGAAGATGACCGGAATCCGCTTGAAGGTGTCATCGGCCTTCATGATTTCGAACATCTCCTTGCCGGTCATTTCGGGCATCATTACATCCAGCAGGATGATTTTAGGCAGTACCGGAGCTTTCTTCAGGGCTTCAAGAGCTTCCTTACCGTTATTTGCGGTAATGATGTTGTAGTCCGCCTTCAGTATCTCTTCCAGAACCATGACGTTAATATCAACGTCATCGACTACCAGTACTGTAGGAATTTGAGCCTTCAGGTCAGGCATATTTGGCTATCACCTTCTCCACTTCGTCCAGGGTAACGCTGAAACAGGTCTTCAGACTTTCAAGGGACTCGGGTTTCAGTGATTTTCCTTTAATTTGGGTCTCTACATCAAGAGACTGATTAAAAAGTTCCGTTAACGAGAGGTTTGCGGCAACACCCTTGATAGTATGGGCCGCTGCCTGGGCTTTCTCCCAATCCTGGGCGCCTGCCATGGTGACAAGATCATCCAGTTTGGTATCGGTTTTGAACTTCGTAAGTAATCTGGCGTATAGCTTGCCATTGTTCATTACCCGCTTTTTCCCTTCTTCTTCGTTTATATAAACAACACCCGCATCTGACATAGATTCCTCCGGATACTAATTTTCTTTCTAATTATAGTAATATACTGAATCAGACAGTTTTGGCAATACAGATCCGGGCCTGCGGCGAATTTTTTTGTCAAGCAGGCTTGGAACTAAAAACGCAGCCGCGCTTTGGCGTCAATAACGGCACGGGCCCGGCC
>JAITEW010000323.1 GCA_031281855.1 Treponema sp. | reverse complement strand
TTCCCGCCAATGACGGCAATATCGTACTGGCTTTTAATGATCCGTATCGCTTCCATCACGTTTTTGGAATCCCCGTGCGCTGTGTCCAGTACCACAAAATCAACCTTGGCGTTCCTGAGCAGCGGGACGCGGATCTTAAAATCCTGGGGCGAAACCGCGGCGCCTACAATAAGCCTGCCGTCTTTATCGGTAGCGGCCCTGGGATAGAGAGCGTGCTTCTCCATATCCTTGACAGTGATGAGTCCTGTAAGACGGCCGTTCTCGTCTACCACAGGCAGCTTCTCAATACGGTGCTTGTCGAATTTCTCCCTGGCGCTTGAAACCGAAGGCTTCCCCTGTTCCACTACAGGGTTGCGGGTCATCACATCGGTCACCAGGAGATTGTCGTCACTGCAAAACCTGAGGTCCCTTCCGGTGATGATCCCGACCAGGCGCCCTTCGGTATCCAGGACCGGAGCGCCTGAAACATTGAATTTACCCAGCAGGGCTTTCACGTCCCGCACCCTGGCGTCTTCACCGACAGTAACCGGCGAATCAATAACCCAGTTAAGATACCGCTTCACCGAAGCCACCTGCCGGGCCTGTTCTTCAGGGCTGAGGTTCCGGTGTATCACCCCTGCGCCGCCTTCGAGGGCGATGGCAATAGCCAGCTTCTCTTCGGTGACCGTGTCCATAGCCGCCGAGACGACAGGTACATTGAGGGTTACCCCGCTGCAGAGCCTCGTGGTAATATCACACTCCTTAGGGAGTATTTCCGAATACCCCGGAAGAAGGAGCATGTCGTCGTACGAATAGGCTTCGTTAAACATTTTATCCTCCATAATAAAACTAAGGAAACTGTTCCAAAAACTGAAGTTTCGGAACAGTTTCCTATAATGATTCCATTAGTTTTTTGTACTTCGCTGCCAGATCTTTCGCCTTTTTTACCGAAAGGCCCCGGTACTGTTCGGGATGTTCAAACCACCCCAGGGCTTCTCCGGGAGCGCCGATAAGGCCCAACTGCGCCATTTTGGTTCCGATACGGGAAAGAGTTTCCGGCTCTTCTGCAAGCGCCTGGGCGAAAGAGCGTTTTTCCTTTTCAGCGGCAAGGGTGATCTTCCGTATCACTTCGTGGGCTTCTGAAACCCCGCTTTCAGCCAGGAGTATGTAAGCCGGTTCGGCCAGAACCCCCCCCCGGATACCGGCGCTTCCCCTGATGTTCTCCAGGAGCCGTTCCCGGTCGGCGCTTAGGCCCCCGATCACCTGGGCCATACGGCTCACGGCCATGCAGAAACCGGCGGCATAATCGGCAATGAAACGCTGGCTTGCGGAGTTGGAAAGATCCCGCTGGTGCTCGCTTATCTGATCCATGAAGAACGTTACCGCCCTGGGCATAAAAGCCTTCCAGAGGCTTTTGACGTGTTCCGAATTCCAGGGGTTCCGCTTCTGCGGCATCGTGGAGGACCCTACCTGATCCGCAGCGAAGCCTTCCCGGAGTTCCCCGATTTCGCTGCGCTGGAGGTTGCGGAGATCGTCGGCCAGGTTGGCGATGATCCCGAAGGCAACGTTGAATTCCAGAAGCAGCCTGAGGAGGTACTCAGGTTCTACCAACTGGGTTGAGTGTTCCGAAGGTTCAAGCCCAAGCTCGGCAAGGTAGATCCGTTCCAGTTCCTCAGGGTCCTTTACTATCATGCTGGTAGCGTTGTACGCCCCTACGGCGCCGGCAAGTTTGCCCTTGAGTTCCTTTGAAAGCCGCCTGATTTCGAGAATCGATTTCCCCAGACGGGACACGTATTCGGCCATTGCGAAACCTACAGTAATAGGCACCGCGTGCTGGCCGTGGGTGCGGCCCACCTGGGGGGTTTCGGCTTCCTGTTCGGCAAAAGCGCAGAGAAGGAGTTCCAGTTTTTTGAGTTCCGGTAAGATCACTTCGCAGGTTACGCCTTTCATCCTGAAAGAGAGGCTTGTATCCAAAATGTCCACGCTGGTGGCTCCCAGGTGTACCAGAGGGGCGACAGCGACAGGAACGGTTCTTTTGAGGACATTTACCAGCGCGCGTATATTGTGCCTGGTCTTTTCTTCTTCAGCGTAAACGTCAGCCGGGTCCACCGCGGCGCCGGCTTTGTCGAGCTCGGCGCTCATACCGGGGGTAAGCCTCCCCTGTACCGAAAGATGGGCCTTTATAAGGGCTATCTCCGCCTTGACGCAGGCCCGCACCGAAGCTTCTTCGGATATCCAGGGAACCAGGGCGTTAAATAAAGGGGCTTCCGATAGTGAATACCGGTGATCGACAGGAGAGATATTTTCAAAAATAGTCCGGAAATTATTATGGCCTTCCATGTCAAATCATGGCACAAAAGCCCCGTTTTTGTCAAGGCAGCAGCGGTACGCCGGCAGCAGCAGTTTTACATTTAGCCGTCAGGCTCATCTTCCATGACCACGCTGTTTCATACTTGAAACTCATTGAAAATCTTGCTATATTATAGCAGTTAACGAAGTCTATTGCGTTTTGCTGTGTAAACTTCGACAAAGAGGCTGAATCTGTTAGCGGGGGCCTTTTAAAA
>JAITEW010000310.1 GCA_031281855.1 Treponema sp. | reverse complement strand
GGGTCCTTTATGGCGTTAACTTCATCCCGCTGGTCAAAATTCATCACGACGCCGATGAGCTTTGAACCATACCGCCCAAGCGTCCTGCCGCTCATGTTGGACACGTAGTCGTTTTCACTAATAACCTGCCGCACCCGTTCCAGGGTTTCTTTGGTCATTTTGTGGGTACGACCCTGGAGGACATTGGAAACCGTGCTGGGACTTACGCCCGCGATTTCCGCAATCTGCTTGATAGTAATCATGGCTCATTAAACCATAAAACCGGTCGATTTGCAAACAATTAAGAAGGGGGAAGTCTCCCCCTACGCCCGCACTCCGTTGCGGGCTACCCTCTCTACGGGGGTTCCACCCCCGTAACGCCCCCGCTAAGGGGCCTACGTCCCCAGGGGACCAGATCCCCCCGGACCCCCCGAAGGTTTGACAAGGCGTATCGCGTAAAAGGGTTCTTTCTCTTTACCTGAGATGGTAGCGATGGCGTCCAGTTTGCGGGTCAGGAATCCGGTTATATGTCCGTTCACCGTGGCGGTAACCAGGATACGGGCGTGATAGCGGGAGGCGATGCCGGAAAGGATGCGGGCGTGGACTACAGGACGGCCAAATGCGGCGTAGCCAGAAAGTTCCGAATAACCGAAGGCGCAGTTCCCGGCATCTATGCCGAAACGCCAGGAGGCGGTTTCCGGAGCTTCTTTCAAAAGCTCCACGATGAATCCTACCGCTTTAGCTTCGGGACTATGATGACTCCCGTCATCATACGGCGCTTCCTTCTTGACGTATGTCACGGCTACCCGCTCCGGAGGAGAACCAAAGGCGGCCAGCACTATGTCCCCCTCTATCCCCACAATGACACCTCCGGCCTGTTTGAAACGCCGCGCCGCCGCTTCCCGGAAGGCCCGGATTTCCCCGGCGCTGTCCAGGGGGTTTTTCCCGCTTTCAGCGGCCAGAAGGTCCCCCTGGCGTACGGCCACGATTGCGGCCCATTCCTGAAGGATTTCCCCGGCCAGGGGCCGCCCGGCGCGGACCAGGTGTTTCAGGTATGCGGGTCCGACCACGCCGCCATAGCGCCGGCGTATACGCGACTGTTCCCAGCGCTTCGTACAGAGAATATAAAGGAAGGATGCCAGTGTTCCCGCCAAAACGCTTCCCGCCGGGATCAAAGGATCAACCCAATACCGGGTAAGAATAAATCCCCAGGAAAACACCACCCCAGTCAGGATAGTCATGGCAAGGCCGACAGCCAGAGTCAGAACCGGACCCATGCGCCGAATTAGAAAGAAGATGAGGAGGACGGGGAGCAGCGACCAAAGCAGGGTGTACTGTCCCGAGGGAACAATAACAGCCCTGCCGGACAGGATCGTGTTGGCCAGCATGGCGGAAACCTCCGTGTCCGAAGGAGGCGGTTCCCATGCAACGGGGAAAAACCGGGTCAGAAAGCTCCCGGACCCGGCATCCAGGCCCGCATTACGCAAAGTCCCCCGCAACTTTAAGTCGCCGGCTCCCAGGATACAAAAGGAACCGGTCAGGGCCGAGGACAGGCCGGACCGGATACGAAGCAATTCATCGTACTTTTCCCGAAAGGCGGCAAAGGCGCTGATGATGCCGTTCCGCCGGGAAACCAGCCGGCTTATCTCCTCATCCTCCAGATCTTCCGCGGCGATACGCCTTTCATAGCTCATAACCAGGTTTGTTTCTGTAGAACTAGCGGCGAAATTTTCCAGGCCCCGCAAATATTCGGCCCGCGCGTCAAGCCAGCGGGCTTTCAAGTCTCTAACCGGCTGGTCTCCGGCGTTTTCCAGAAGCTCCTCCCGAAGCCTGTGGGAATATTCATATAAGATAGTAGGATACGCTTCCGGCGTAAGATAGATGAAACAGCCCCACTCCCGCAAGGTATCCAGGAAGAGGGCGAGTTCCCGATCCGCTCTCTCGTATTCCGCAAAATCCTCCGGGGTAAACCGCTTGAAACCTCCATTCCCCCGGGGCCGTTCCGCCAACACCGCTCCCCGGCTATCCAGAGGTATATCCCGGACAAAACCTTCCCGCTTGAACCGGAGCATGGGCATGCCCTGTTGGTATTCGATGTCCGATGGTCCCAGGTAGTGGTTCATCATGGCGTAAACCACATGATAAACTCCCAAGCGGCTAGCCGCCGGAGTCTCGAAATGCGTGAAATCAGACATTTCTTCATACGGATTACGCAAAGTCCCGACTCCTAGGGGATATATGCGGCGGAACACGCCGTCCCTGTCAGGGATTGAGCGGGAATATAGGCCGCTCGAACCCTCCGGGGTCTCGCCGGCTTCCCAAAGAACGCCGAAGGCCGCAGCCGCCCGCTCTACACGCCTCACTTCCGGGTTATCCTTTCGGGCCAGGACCGCAAGAAGCCGCTCTTTTCCCTGTTCTGAAAGGCCGATCAAGGCGTCCACGTAGTGTTCCGCGTCTTCAGGCGAAACCGAGCCCATCAGGATGGCCTGGAATAAATTCCTGATGTTCCCGGCCAGAAGGGAAAATTCCTCATCCAGCCGGAGGGGTAATTCGGTTTCCGCCGGATTGCCGTAACGACCATCCTGGGAAACATGTAAACCAGGAGCCTGGACCGCCAGCCCGCGAGCGCTCAATTCGGTCAGGGTCATGAGGATAGCGGATACGGCTGCGGGTTCAATAAAATTAGAGGCTGGAGAGGCCTCTATAATTACCACTTCCCGGGAAACCGGCGGCGGCGGACGGCGACGCATCAGGAAATCATAGTGAGGGCCCAGACGGGGGCCGGAAAAGAACAGATACAGAAGAATCAGGACACCGGACGCAACGCATACCGGCAGGAGAAACCGTAAGACTGTTTTTTGAGGAACTTGATATGCCGCCATACTTTCCGGTATTCTAAATTTCGGATGAATTTTGCGGCTTCTTTACCAGCGAATACCCACCGCCGCTTTGTGTGTTCTCCAAGGAGCCTCGAAATGCGTGAAATCACGCATCGTTCTAGACGAATTACGCGAAGTCCCACAGGCTCCAAGGAATCTGTACTATAACTATACTAAACACAAAGCAACAGGAGACAGAGGATGTATAAAGAACAAGACATAAAACGAGTTATATCCCTTATAATTTTGGGATTTATCATATTCCTGGGAGGCTGCGCCAAGCCTCCAACCGAAGAAATGGAGGCCGCTACCGAAGCGTTGATTCGCGCGGAAAACGATCCTGATGCGGTGGCCTTTGGCGAAACCTCCTTGAACCGCGCCAGGGACGCTATTTTCAGGATGAGGCAGGAAGCCAACGCCAAGCGGTACGACGCCGCCAAATCATACGCTGTCGAAGCCGTCAGCGCCGCTGGAAAAGCCGTCATCGACGGACGAGCCGCCG
>JAITEW010000299.1 GCA_031281855.1 Treponema sp. | reverse complement strand
GTCGATATACGCGTCAAATAACCTCTTTAAGGGGATCAGCAAGTATTCACATTCCGGCGGGGCGCTTCTTGGCGGGGTAATCGCCAATTCCATGGGACCGCCTTATTCGCAGGAAATTATCGACGATTTTGTCGCCCAAACCAGGACCCGGGTGGTGGAGTATATACCGCGCTCAATTACGGTTACCCAGAGCGAACTCCTGGGCAAAACCACTATCGAAGCGGCGCCTGAATCGGCGCAAGCCGGGGTTTATCGTTCCCTGGCGAAGAAGATCGCGGATCATACGGAATCCCGCGAACCTTCCCCGCTGGAAACCACGGAGCTCCGCCAATGGGCGGGGAAATGGGGAGATTATCTCCTGGAAATGGAACAGGGAAAAGTAAATTCTCCGGGAGCGGCGATATGAAAGAAGGGGCGTTGTTTACCAAAATGTTACAGCATCCCTGCTTTAACGGATGCGGCGGAAAATTCTCCCGTATCCACCTTCCTGTCGCGCCGGGCTGCAATATCCAGTGCAACTACTGCGTCCGCAAATTCGACTGCCCCAACGAAAGCCGTCCGGGAGTGTGCGCCTCTGTGCTTTCTCCGGAAGAAGCCCTGGAGCGTTTCAGGAGGGTAAAGCGGGAGATAAGGAATCTTACTGTTGCGGGTATCGCGGGGCCAGGGGATACTCTTGCCAACTTTGAGCAAACCAGGAAAACCTTCGAACTGATTCGCAGGGAAGACAGCGGCATCATCCTTTGCCTGTCCACTAACGGCCTGCTCCTGCCGCGCTATATTCCGGAACTGGTAGCCCTCAATCTTTCGCATTTAACCGTTACGATAAACGCCGTAGATCCGGCTATCGGCAAAGAGATTATCAGCTTTGTTGATTTTAACGGCGAACGCCTGACAGGAGAAGAAGCCGCGGCGCTTTTGATAAACAACCAGCTTGAAGGGCTTGCCAGGGCCGCGGAAGCGGGGCTCGTGTGCAAGATCAACTGCGTCATGCTCAAGGGAATAAACGAAGGCCATATTCCGGAGCTTATTGAAAAGGTGAAAAGTTACGGCGCCTGCCTTACCAACATCATGCAGCTTATTCCTGTTCAAGGGAGCGTCTTTGAGAACATGCCTCTGGTCAGCAATCAGGAACTGTCGGCTATGAGGAAACAGTGCGAAACAATACTGCCCCAGATGTACCACTGCAAACAGTGCCGGGCCGACGCTGTAGGGCCTCTTCACCAGGACGTATCCCGGCTTTACGCGGAACAGGAGGAGGAAACGTTTTCTCAAGCGCCGGCCTGTAAAGGAGGGGATGAAAATGAAGAAGCAGCGGACAAACCCCTGATTTTTGCCGTAGCCTCAAGGGACGGCAAGCTGGTGGATCAGCATTTTGGGCATGCTGAAGAATTTTTTTTATATGCCTGGGACAACGGCAAGGTCAGCTTTGTCGAACGGCGCCGGGTTCTTCAGTTCTGCCAGGGTGAAGCGGGCTGTTACGATCATGACAGCAAGATAGCGGCGCTTATTGAAACTCTCGCCGGCTGCGCCGGTGTTATTTCCATGCGCATAGGCGAGGCCCCAAGGTCCGCGCTGGAGTCACGGGGCATACGCGTGTATATGACGTATAACAAAGTCGAAGAAGCGGTTAAAACAGCCGCGGAACATTGTATGGCAAATAAAAATGAAATTTTACTGCCCATACTTTGAAGCGGCTTAATTTTTTATAAGGAGCATAACATGAAAAAGAAATACTGTTGCCGCTAACCCGGGTTTTGGAACAAGTTCAGTTTTCAAATTTTATTTTAGAGGAGAATAAAATGAAAAAGAAAAACGCCCGGCGTTTCGGAATGATATTCGTTATCATTGTCACCTTTGCGGCGATTTCCGTTCTTGGGTCTTGTAAGAAAAAGGAAGTAGCCGGCGCTCTGCCTGTTATCAAAATAGGGCTGATAGTCGAAGACGCGGTCCGGCCGGCTCTGGTAGTGGCTGCTGAAAAACTCGGTTATTACGAGGAAGAAGGGGTTGACGTCCAGTTAATTTCCATTGATACGGTAAACTCTGGTCTTGCCGCTGTGGCGACCAGGAAACTCGACATATTCCCGTTTTCCACGCCTATATCGTTCCTTGCCAAAGGCAGCGACCATGTGGTTATAGGCGGCGTCGCGGTGGAAGGATCTTCGCTTGTAGTGAGTCCCCAGAACAAGGATGTGGATTTCCGCGATCCTGCCCAATGGAAGGGCAAAAAAATTGTCGGGAACCCAAACAGCGTCAATACCTACCAGTTCCTGCGGATCTTCGAGAAAGAGCCGGGCTTTGACATTAACAGCTTTGAGTTTGTCCAGTTTGATAACGCCAGCCTTACTCTTGAGTCTATCAAGAAAGGAACTGTAGACGGCGGGTTTCTTACGACCGAACGCGTCTGGATGGCCGAAGACGCAGGCTGCAAGGAGGCGTTCGATCTCGCCGAATATCTTCCCTACTATATCTGCTGCCGCCTGACAGCGAACATAAACGGGGTTAAAGAGAACCGCGATCCTTACGTGGCTGTTCTCCGGGCCCTGCTCAGGGCTGAGCATGATTATAAGGAAGAGACGGATAAAATTGTGGACGCCGTTACCGAATACACCCAGCAAAAACGGGAAAACGTGGTCCGGTATTTCGCTACCGAAAAAGACTTTTCGAGCGGCCAACTGGTTAACTTCAAAAACCCGGTAAGTCCCGATCCCTTGTTTAACAAGTTCGAAGCCCTTAACGAAACGAATCTCGCTGTGGGTAACTATGAATGGACGGCCCCGTTCACCTTGAGAGACCGGGTTGATATCACCATTTACCAGGACGCCATAGCCGAATTGTTAAAGCGGTTTCCGGATGACCGGACCTACCAAAAGGCCTACGAATTGTTTAAGGAAAACAATTCCGCGTATTGAAGTATTGTATTGATTTGAGGTTTTTACAGGGCCTCCTGAATCACGATGGTTTTGGAGGCCCCCCTTTAGGGGAAAGCAGCGCCGCCGCTAAGGCGGCAAATTTGGCGAATTAATTTTTGGAGGAAAACAAATGGGTGTAAATCTTAACGCTGAAGTGCCCAGCCGGGAACAGCGGCTCGGCTCAATTACAGGCTATGACGGATCGCTGAGGGATCTGGCAACCCTTGGCTGCCAGGGATGTCTGGCGAATAAAAGCCGCGATTTTCAAACGACCAGTTCATGCTCCCATATCCACGCTATCAACCAGCTTGCGGGCCTGGACGATACCCTTGTGGTGGACCACGCGCCCCACGGCTGCGCGGGCTGCCAGGTCGGGTTTACGCTGGTAAAAAACAAGCTTCCTGTGATTCCGGGCAGGCCGCCACTTTCACACGCAAGGGTTTTCTCAACAGGGATCAACGAGTCCGACACTATATTCGGCGCTGTTGACAAATTGAAAGACGCAATCAGGGCCGCCTATGACCGGTATCATCCTGGAGAAATTTATATAGCCACAAGCTGCGTATCCGCAATTATCGGCGAAGACGTCAAAACCGTCGCCAGGGAAATGGAAGAAGAGCTTGGCGTGCCGGTGCAGGTAGCCAACGCCGAAGGCTTCAAGTCAAAAATCTGGGCCAGCGGTTTTGACGCCTATTGCCATGCGGCAGCCAAGTCGAGACTCAAAAAAACCGGTGAGAGAAACAATACTATCAACTATATCGGCTTTAACAACATGGGCCGCCAGTTTGTGGCGCCGTTGTTCAAAAAAATCGGCCTTGAACTCATCTGCCTCACCGCGACTGCTACCCGCGAGGATTTTGAACGGGCCTGCTCTTCAGTGGCATCCTGGGGCCAGTGCGGTTCCCAGTCCAGCTACCTCGCCGCGTCTCTCGAGCAGGAATGCGGGGTCCAATACTTTCAGCACCACCTTCCTTACGGCGGCATCGGGTTCGAGCGATTCTTTATGGACATCGGCCGCCATATCGGCAAAGAGGATCTGGCCAGGCAGGTGATTGAAGAGGAAAAAGCCAAGTACACGCCGGAGATCGAAAGGGCCAAAAAAATCCTTAAAGGGAAAAAGGCCTTTATCGCCATGGGCGCCAGTTTCGCCTTTGAGTACACCCGCATGCTTGGCGAACTTGGCGTGGAAGTCCTCCACGCAGTGGCTTTTCATTACGACCCCAAACTCGACAATTCCAACCAGGACGAAAAAGTCGCTGCAGCGACAGACGTGGCCGAGCTGGAACTCAACGTGCCTACGAGCGTGAATGACGCCCAGCAGGCCGAAACGGACCTGCTCGTGCGGGGCTTCAACCCGGATTTCCTCCTGTCCCGGGGGCACGACGCGGTTACGTATTTCAGCAAAAAAGGGCTGCCGTCTATGAATGTGGACATCGGCCTTATCGTAATGGGGTACCGGGGGCTTGCTTATTTCGCGGACTGCCTTGTGGAGCTTCTCCATAATACCAATTTTGTCCGGCATCTGGGCGAGCATTACGAGTCTCCTTTTACCCAGGCGTTTGACGAGACAGAACCGTTTCAATTCTACGATGAGGAGATAGCGATATGATTTCATGCTCCGAACAACAGCGGACCGCCTGCTCCATAGGCGGCGCGTACACTGCCCTGGCAATAGAGAAAGTCCTGCCGGTACTGCACGCCGGACCGGGTTGTATCCAAAACGCCGGGGCCGTGATCGCCAATCTAAACGGCGCGCAGAGAGGCGTTTCTTATGTCAATTCCATTATTCCAAGCACCAATTTCTGCGACAAGGATGTGGTCTTTGGCGCATCAGGCAGGCTGCACAAACTGGTTCAAAAATCTCTCGAATATTACAAGACCGATATGCTCATGCTTGTTGACGGCTGCAGTTCCGAGATAGTCGGCGATGACATTGAGGAAGTAGCTTCGGATTTTGCCGATTCCCCGATACCGGTGCTTTGGGCGAAACTGCCGGGCTTTAAGGGCAACAATATTTGGGGCCACTCCCAGGTGCTCAACTCCATTGCGGATCAGTATCTGAAAAAACTTCCTAAGAGAGAGATAAACCCGAAACAGGTTAACGTATTCGGCATAGTTCCTTATTACGATACGTTCTGGATGGGAGACATGGAAGAACTTGAAAAAACCCTGACCGCCATTGGGCTTGAACCTAACATCATATACGGAAGAGGTAAAGGAATCGAAGCGGTTAAGAAGATACCCCAAGGGGCCTTTAACCTGGTTCTGTCGCCCTGGACGGATCTTGAATTCGCCGGACATTTGCAGGATATTTTCGGGACCCCGTTTTTTCATTACCCCTGCCTTCCTGTGGGGCCTACCGAAACGGCAAAGTTTATCAGGGAACTCGCCGAATTCGCCAATCTGGACCGGATAAACGCCGAGGCGTACATCAGGCGCGAAGAAGAGAGGTATTATTTTTATATCTTCAACTCAGTAGGACAGTTCCTGGGCGGCCCGCAGACGCCGAAACGTTTCTATATCAACTCCAGCGCTGCGGCCGCTGTATCCCTTACCCGTTTCCTGGTCAACGATTACGGGAAGACGCCGGTTAAGGTGTACATCACCGACGACGTGCCTCCTGCATACCAGGAAGGAATTATCCGGAGCCTGAGGGATATCAATTCCGGCGATGCTGAGGATTTTGATATTGTATTCACCAACGACGGCGGCCTCTGCGTGACTGAGATGGAAAAGGAAGCGTTCAAATACAGAAAGGTCTCCTTTTTTGGGACCTGCTGGGATCAGCTTTTCGCGAACAACCACGGGCTGCCTTTTGTAGCGGTTTCGGCGCCTTCAGGAGATGTGATCTCCTGTACGGCAAGCCGTTTCGGTTACAACGGGGCCCTTAGTTTTCTCAGAGACATGTGCAGGGATATGTCGCAAAAGGTTTTGGGTTCCGGCATTGTCGCAAAACTGGTAGAAGAACAACCTGCGGATCATTAAATTGGAGAGGAGTTGTAAATGGCAAACATCACGTTGGATAACGTATCCTTCACATACGATAGTTCAGGAACAGTCCGGGAAGATTCCCTGGTGCTCAAAGACATTAATCTTGCAATAAACAAAGGGGAGTTTGTCTGCGTAATCGGCTCGTCAGGCTGCGGTAAAAGCACCCTTATCCGGCTCCTTGAAGGGCTTAATTTTCCGACACTGGGTAAGATCATGATTAACGACAAAGAAGTGAAAGGGCCGGGAAAGGACCGCTGCGTTGTTTTCCAGCATTATTCCCTTTTCAGGTGGTTTACGGCTAAGGAGAATGTGGCCTTTGGCATTAAACAGAATAAAAAGGATCTTTCAAGGAAAGAAATTGAGGAAAGCGCCGTTGATTACCTCAATAAAGTAGGGCTTGAAAATTATCACGACACCTATCCTTTCCAAATGTCGGGAGGCCAGCAGCAGCGGGTCGTCATAGCCAGGGCCCTGGCTATGGACCCCGACATTCTCCTTATGGACGAACCGTTCGGCGCCGTTGATGCCAGGACCAGGTCAACGCTCCAGGACATGCTTCTTCAAATCTGCGAGAACGAACAGAAGAAAAGAACCGTTGTGTTTATAACCCATGACTTCGACGAGGCGATTTTTTTATCGACCAGGGTAATCTTTATGCAGCCGAAAAAAATCAGGGATGAGATCACGGTCGATTTTGGCAGCCGCCGGGTCCGTGCCGACATTTTCAGGAGTGATGATTTCAACAGGCTCCGCAATCAGCTCATGAGTTATTTTTATGAAGACATCGGGGAAAAACTCGACATTACCGGAGCGTCGTTATGAAGCTGTTTCTTTTTGAAAACCGCGTCTTTAACCTGGCGAATATTTTATTCGCCGGAAGCGTCGCGGCAACATTTGCTCCTGCTGATTTTCATGTTGACGCGCCGTGGGCCTATCTTGCTGTCCTCGTCTTTTTTGAGCTTTCTTTTATTAACGCCGCAAGGCTTAAAAAGAAAAAATTCCTTAACCTTGTGGATGTTTACAGCATTATTTTCGCCTTCTTTTTGTTTTGGGATCTAAGTTCCAAAGTATTCGAGCTGCTTCATTACACGCTGTTTCCGCCTCCTGAAAATGTCTTTTATATCTTTACCCAGGATTATCCGGTAATGATCGAGGGCTTTTTTAATTCCATGTATCTGGTTTTTGTCAGCCTTGGAATGGGCATGGGCCTTGGCATAATACTGGGGCTTTTCATCGGCTGGTATCCGCGCCTCAGGGAAGCCCTGTCGCCGGTGGTTACCGTCATAGCCTCGGTGCCTTCCCTGGTTTACGCGCCGTATATTGTCGCCATTGCGCCTACTTTCAAGATAGCCTCTGTTACGGTTATTTTCATGGGCATTTTCTTCCCGACAATTATGAACATGATGGCTAATGTCAAAAACGTGGATCAGAAACTGATCGACAGCGCAAAATCCCTCAACCTCAACGATTTTTCCATGCTGGTAAAAGTGCTGCTTCCTGAATGCGCTATCCCGATCATCGGCAGCCTCCGTATACGCATCGCAACCGCTTTCATGATCCTGATCATGGCCGAAACCATCGGGGCGAACTCGGGCCTGGGGTATTATGTAAGGCGCTGGTCTTCCTGGGCGGATTACCCCAAAGTCTTCGCGGGCATTATACTTATAGCAGTCGTCGTTACCGGCATAAACGCCCTTATCGGAGTCTTTGAGAAAAAAGCGCTGAAGTGGGTCAGGCAGCCTGAATGATTGGAACTTGCTATTTTCCGTGTATTGATACATCATAAAGGCATGATTAAACCTATTGCCAAACTGATAGTTGCCCTGAACGGCAATCTGAAAAAAGGACAGATTGCCGCAGGGTTTTCCTGGGGCTTCCTGCTGGGGCTTGTGCCTGCAGGGAATGTTTTTTGGATTCTGCTTTTTGTAGTTTCTTTCTTTTTTAAACACCACCACGCTTCCAAGGTCCTGGTCCTGGCTGTTATTAAAATCCTGATTAATACGATAAACCCCCTTCTTGATACGCTGGGCTGGGAATTCCTCCATATAGAGGCTCTCGAACCCCTGTTTACCACACTTTACAACACGCCCTTTGTACCGTTCACCAGGTTCAATAACACCCTGGTAGCCGGAGGGCTCCTGAGCGGCATAGGGCTTTTCGCGCCTGTTTTCCTGCTTGTTTTTTTGCTGGTTCCCCTGTACCGGAGCAAGGCGGTTCCTTTTCTGCGGAACCTCAAAATCGTTCAAATTGTGAAAAAACTGCCCCTGATAAGCGCCCTGGGAAAAGCCGCCGCAGCGGCGGCAGGGAGCAAGGGCACAGACAGGTAAGGGCAGGAGGACAAGGTGGCAAAAGAAAAAAGAGCGAAAGAACCCAAACCGGAGAAAATAAAAAAAGCTCCTGGTTTTTATAAAAAAACTCTGACAGAGAAAAAACTGGAAAGCAGGTATCTCAAATATATCGAAGTCCCTGCTGACAGGACCTTTATCCGGTCCTGCTACATAAAGCAGGATGACGGTTACCGTATCCGTACGGACCTGAACGAAAAGGAGGTCAAGCGCCTTAAGCTTTTACAGAAAGCCGTTAAAACGAACCGCAAAGGCCCGGTGAATATTGTGCCCCTGGCGGCCGCCGCTGTCCTGATTGCAGGCCTGGTTTTTTTCTTCACTGTCCTTTTGAACCCAATTCTGGAAAAAGCCCTGGAAACCGGACTTGAGGCCGTCTTTGATGCCAAAGTCGACGCCGACCGTTTCAACTTGAGCATCCTGCGTTTTGAAATCGGCATGGACGGCCTCACCATCGCGGACCGGGACAGCCCTATGACAAATCTCATCCAGTTCAGCCGCATGGACATACGGCTCAAGCCCCAGGCGGCGCTCAGGGGCAAGGTGTATATCGAAGAAATCCGCGCCGATGCCGTCCGCTTCGGGACCCCCAGGACCGTGTCCGGAGCCCTGCCGGACAAACCGCCTAAGGAAAAGAAGCCTGTAGAGAAGTCCGCTGTTCCCCCTCTGGTGGATTTCAAAAATTTCGACGCCACGGCCCTGTTAAACCAGGAATACGGCAAGCTCCTGACCCCTAAGCTCTACGACGCCGCCATTGACGCCTACGATACCGCTGCGGCCAAATGGAAGGCCCAGGCCGATAACGCCAGGGCCAGGATTGAAGAACTCAACACCCGGGCCCGGCCCCTGCTGGCTCTGAATATCAACGACTATAAAACCCTGGACCGGGAAACGATAGCCCGGATACAGACTACTGTCGCGGAAATCAATACCCTCTCGGTTACGGTCCAGGCGGCTGCCGACGATGTAAACGGGATCGTTACAGGTATCCAGGATGATGTCAGAACAGCGGCAGATCTGGAACAGAACGCCCGGAACGCCGTTGCCGCCGATCTTGACCATCTTAAATCCTACCTGGATCTTTCCTCAGGCGCCGCGATGGAGGTCATAGAGCCTGTGATCCGGGACATCCTTACCGGTTCGGCCCTGACCTACCTCGCCTACGGGGAACGGGCGCTGGAAGTTCTCGAAAAGGTAAAGGCCCTGCAGGCTCAGCTTCCGAAGTCCTCAAAACCACCGGCTAAGGCTGAAAAGGAAAAATTCAAAGGCCGGGACGTTGAGTTCCCTGTGGTAAATTATCCCCGGTTTTTCCTTGGGACCCTGGCCACCGACGTGCTGACCCCCGGAAACTGGCACTGGGGTTTTAACCTCCAGGGCGTCAGTTCCGATCCCGATTTGTCGGATACGCCTGTGGACCTTGTTCTTTTCCTGGAAGAAGCCGGGGACGGCCTCAACAGGACCGCCGCCTTCAAAGGCCGGGCCGATTTCCGGTCCGGAGCCGGTGAACGCTTTAACGCCGAAGTTTCAGGCGGCGGTTTCCCGGTGGATCTAAGCGGGGACTTGAGCCGCGCCGGCATCGGGGGTTTCAGCGGGAACGCGTCGTTCACCCTGGCCCTTGCGGGGTTGACTGACGGCAGCTTTACAGGCGCCGGGGACATCTCCCTGGCCCGGTCCCGGCTGCTCAATCCCTCCAACACCGTCGCCGAGGCTGTCAGCGAGGTTATAGCCGGAGTCCCTTCGCTGGACCTGGGCCTGAAATACGAACACTTCGCGTCTGCCGAGGATCGTTTTTCGGTAACAACAAACATCGGGAACCTGGTCGCGGACGCTCTGAAGAAAATGGCCGCCCAATACGTCAAAAAGGCGGAAGATGAACTGGAGAAGGCCCTGAGGGCGAAAATAGATCAGTACATTGACGGCAGGTTCGTGAACAAAGAAGAGCTCGACGCCCTCTTCCGGGCCGCCAGGGGCGACAGGGCGGCTGTGGATCAGCTCAGGAACATGCTGAACAATAAGAAGAACGAATTTGAGCAGAAACTCAGGAACGCCGCGGAAGAGGCTGTGAACCAGGCTAAGGAAGAAGTCAAGGAACAGGCCGAACAGGCTGTCAAGGACGCCCTTGAAGGCAAAGTCCCCAGCCTCCCCAGCGCGCCGAGCCTACCGAATCCCTTCCGCAGATAGAAGGATTGCCTTCATGCCCCCGGGCCGGGATAAACGCATAGAAAATCACCCGGATCTGGGGAGCAGGAGGTTTTGAATAAAGTTGTTCAGACCTCCCGGTAGAGAGCATATCACTCCGGGCAGAGCTTGGGAATTTCTATGCGTTTATCCTGCCTTAACAGACAAGCGGCGTTTACTACATATTTGATTTCTTTATTCTCGTATGCTTCCAATATCCGGTCGGCAGCAAAGAACGAAACCCGCCGGTTGCCTTCCTTGGTATTCCAGCCGACATGGGGAGTTATTATGATGTTTTCCAGATTGTATAACGGATTCCCCGATCCGGGTGGCTCTGTTTCCATTACGTCCAAAGCCGCACCGGCAATTACCCCATTGTTCAGGGCATCAAAAAGATCTTTT
>JAITEW010000242.1 GCA_031281855.1 Treponema sp. | reverse complement strand
AGTTGTGCATAGGTGGCGCAATAACTTTTTTTTAAATCTTTTTTTCTATACTGTAATACTACCCCTCTTTGCGGAACGTAATACACCCTATTGGAAAAAAAATTACTTTTTTTGAACTTTTAACCGCTAAACTTGACTTCGCTGCGAATAAATGCGCCTGCCGGCCCGGCAGGCGGGTTTTACTGGCGTAGCTCCGTAACCAGGGTCAAAAGTTCTTCGGATTTTTTTAAGAGGCCTTTCAGTTCCCCGTCAACCAGGGTGATCCTTGAGCTGTTGTCCCTGGCGATGCCGCTTACATCTGTGACCAGAGAGGTAACGGCTTTGCTGGAATTTAACTGCTGTTCCACCAGTTCGGCGATAGACTGGACCTGGATCATCACGTCTTTGACGATAGTCTGGGCTTCTGTAAGGGAAGCCGCTGTTTTACGGGAAAGCTCCGTCACTTGGGATATGGAACTTACGGCGTTGTCCATGCCGGTAATATTCACTTTTGTCAGCTTCTGCATCTCTGTAATAGAGGTTTCCACTTCCTGCGCCGCTGAACGGGTTTTTTCCGCCAGCTTTCGCACTTCCCCGGCGACTACAGCGAAACCTTTTCCCGCTTCACCGGCATGGGCGGCTTCAATGGAAGCGTTCATAGCAAGGAGGTTTATCTGTGCCGC
This sequence comes from Treponema sp., assembly GCA_031281855.1. Taxonomy (GTDB): domain Bacteria; phylum Spirochaetota; class Spirochaetia; order Treponematales; family Breznakiellaceae; genus JAITEW01. The sequence continues at coordinate 14,601 of JAITEW010000242.1, read as the reverse complement.
TATATCGGTGATAACGTTCATAATATTGCCGATAGTGTCAGACTGCTGGCCCAGTTTATTGATATTTTCCGTAAGGGTCCCGGTGATGGTATAGAGTTCTTCCATAGCCTTGCCGGATCCTTCGGCCATGGACACCCCTGCTTCTACTTTCTGGTTCGATTCCTCAGACTTAACCGCCGCTGTTTCGGCGCTGCCGGTAATCCGCTGGACTCCGGCGTTCAGGTTCTCCATTGAAGAGAGTATCGCGTTGATCCTGTCGTTTTGGGTATTACTCCCGGTCTTTACCCCGTCGGCGTTGTTGGCAACGGAACTCACGGTATTTTCCATTTCATGCGCGGCCCTTTCCACTTTGCCCGCGATTTCAAGGATCTTGTCCGCCGCTTTCCGGGCTTCTTCAGCTCTGGCTTCCGCTTCGGTTTCCTTAGCCTGGACAGCGGCGAAGCTGGTCCGGAGATTATGGGACATTTTAACAAACGAATTTTCCAGCGCTGTTATTTCATCATGCCCTGATACTGTGATCCGGAGATCCATGTTCCCTGCAGCAAGTTCCTCGGCAGCCCTGACGGTCTCCTTAAGCGGTTTGGTGATGGACCTGAGGGTAAAAATACAGAGAGGGCCGAGAACAAACAAAACTCCGCTGGCGATAATGCCGATAATAACCGCCATGCGCCTGAAGAGATCCTGTTCTTCCCGCTCCCTGATAGAGGCTTTTATGTTTTCGATGTTGTCGATGTATATGCCCGTGGAAATCCAAATATCGGTACCAGGGATGTATTCAACATACGCAAGCTTCGGGGCCGTTTCCATAGACGGGGGTTTCGGGAAAACAAAGGAAACAAAACCGCCGCCTTTCTGAGCGCCTGCATAGAGTTCCCTTACATAGTAGACGCCGTTCGCATCGGCGGTGTTAGCCAGATCCTCCCCCTCCCGCTGGGGCAGGGTGGGGTGCATAAAGATGACGGTGCCGATATAGGTATAGTAATACCCCGACTGGTCATCTTCAAAACGGTATTCCTGGATATAAGATTTGATAATATCGTGCTGTTCCTGCCTGTCCGTTACCCCTTCAAGAGCCTTGCTCAGGGCTATAGCCATGGTCTGGGTTCCAAGCCGTATTTTTTCCCGCTGGCCGTCCATCATTATCGTTTCAATGTCTTTAAGCGCCGATTCCTTCATTTCACCGGTAATAAAAAAGATACAGCCAATAAGGACCGCAATAGACAAAAGCAGAATAACAATGATAACGACAATCCTGATTCCAATAGAAATATTACGCAGCATGAGAAATCTCCATTATTAAAATATTAGTTACATTTTCCATCACCATGCTCAGGTGATTTTTTTAAAAGTCCATTCGTACATTTCAATATACTTTTTCGCCGATGCGGCCCAGGAAAAATCGAGTTTCATCCCCCTCTTGCGCATGGCCTCGATTTGTTCCCTGCGGTTGTACCAGGCCCAGACAGCCCAGCCTATGGTGTTGTAAACAGCCTGGGGGGTAAGTTCGTTGAACATAAAGCCCGTGCCGGCCCCTGTGTCCTGGTTGAAATTTTCCACCGTATCCGTAAGGCCTCCGGTGTTTCTGACTATAGGGATAGTACCGTAATTGAGGGAGTACATCTGGTTGAGCCCCGAAGGTTCGTAACGGCTGGGCATGAGGAAAAAATCGCTCCCTGCTTCGATCAGGTGGCTCAGCCTCTCATCATACCCTATTTTCGCCTTCAGATTGGGCAACTGCGACGAAAGGCTGCGGAGCTCGTTTTCACACCACGCGTCCCCTGTGCCGAGGATGACAAACTGGAGATCCATATCCCGGCAGAAAGAATAGGCCGATCCGTAACCGGGCCCGAAAAGCTCGCCTACCCCCTTCTGCCCTGTAAGCCGGGAAATAAGGCCGATAACCGGCACATCCGGGTTCTGGGGAAGGCCGTATTCCTTTTGAAGCGCTTCTTTGGCCTTCTTTTTCCCTTTCATGTTGTTTATGCTGTACATCTCGGGAATAAGGGTATCCGTAGCTGGATTCCACGTATCAGTGTCAATGCCGTTCAGTATGCCGCGGTAATCCGCCGAACGGTAGCGGAGTATGCCGTCAAGGCGGAAACCGTATTCCTGGGTTTTGGTTTCCTCAGCGTAATGCGGGGACACGGTGTTAAGGCTGTCCGCCGAATTGATCCCAGCCTTGAGGAGGTTCATCATATTCCAGTCGTCGAAACCGGCGTGGTAAAAAACTTCCCAGCCCATGCCGGTATGGTGGTAGTTGTCTTTGCTGTAAATGCCCTGGTACCCGAGGTTGTGGACAGTCAGGACCGAAACGGTGTTCCCAAAGGGCCCGCTCCGTTCCCTGAATTTCAGAAACACCGGTACCAGGGCCGCAGGCCAGTCATGGGAATGGAGCACATCGGGATACCAGCCGATTTTCCGGCAGAGCTGGAATACGGCGCGGCAGAAAAAAGTGAAGCGCCTGGGGTTGTCCAGGAAGTCCGGTTCCGAAGGGGTGCCGTAAATGCCGTCGCGGCCGAAAAACTGCTCATGGTCGATAAAGTAGGCTTCTATGGGGTTTTCAGGCGGCAGCCCCGGCAGGGAAGCGGTGTAGACCTTGCACCATTCTTCTCCCCCTCCAATGGGAACCCCCATGGCCCCTTCAAGGGCTTCCAGCCTGGTTCTGTCTATGCAGTAATACCTTGGGAGGACTATTTTTACCTTATGGCCCTGTTTCGCCAACGCTGTTGAAAGAGAGGAAACCATATCGGCAAGCCCTCCGGTTTTTGCAAACGGAACCGCTTCGCTGGAAACCATGAGGATTTTCATTGTCAGAACGTCTCTACCATAGACAGGCCGTTCTGCTTTATAATCTCAAGCCCCCGGTGGTGATCCTCAAGCTTGAAAATAACCACCGCTTTCCCGGCCTTGCCTTCCAGTGAAGCGTAAAGGTATTCGATGTTTACCTTGATGTTCTGGAAAAGTTCCATCACCTTCGCGAGGCTGCCGGGAGAGTCGTCTATCTCTACAGCGGCTACATCGGAAATCCTCGTGGTAAAACCGGCGCTGTTCAGGGCTTTTACAGCGGCGTCACAATCGTTGACAATGAGCCTTAAAATGCCGAAATCCGCAGTGTCCGCAATGGAGATAGCCCGGATATTGATCTGCCCCTGGGCCAGAGTTTTGGTGACCTCCCCAAGGCGTCCTGTGGTGTTTTCCAGAAATACCGATATCTGCTTGATACCCATAATTACTTCTCCTTTACAGTCTATTTAATTTTGGATTCTTTACGAAAGAAAATCAACATTAACCTGCCTATATTTTACGGTTATCTATTACCCGTTTGCTCTTGCCCATGGATCGCTCTATGGTTTTAGGCTCCACGAGTTTTACCTTGAGGCTGATCTGGAGCTTGCTCGCCATAACCGACTGGATTTTGGCCCTCAGGGCTTCAAGACCTTTGGTTTCATCGGTAAAGAATTCCTTCTTAACCTCGACCTGGAGTTCCACCTCGTCCAGCCGGTTTTCCCCCCTGTTGACCACAATGAGGTATTGGGGTTCGGTGCCTTCGATTTCGATAAGCGCCTGTTCTATCTGGCTTGGGAAGACGTTGACCCCCCGGATGATGAGCATGTCGTCGGTACGGCCGAAAATGCGGTGCATCCTGACCATGGTCCTGCCGCAGGTGCAGGGTTCCCGTATAAGGTAGGTTATGTCCCTGGTCCGGTAACGGAGCAGAGGGGTCCCTTCTTTGGTGAGGGTCGTAAGGACCAGTTCGCCTTTTTCGCCGTCGCCCAGGGTTTTTCCGGTTTCGGGATCGATGATCTCAGGGTAGAAGAGGTCTTCGTTGATATGAAGACCCTGCTGGGCTTCACATTCAAAGGCAACACCGGGGCCGATTATCTCGGTAAGGCCGTAAATATCATAGGCTTTCATGCCGTACCGGGACTCGATTTCTTTCCGCATGTTTTCGCTCCAGGGTTCGGCGCCGAAACAGCCTTTGCAGACAGGGAGCTTACGGAGGTCTATGCCGGCCTCAACGGCTTCTTCGGCCATATAGAGGGCATAAGACGGGGTGCAGGTCAGCATAGTAGAGCCGAAATCCTGCATAACCATGAGCTGCCTGGGCGTGTTTCCGCTGGACATAGGCAGGACTTCGGCGCCAATGGTCAAAGCCCCGTAATGGGCCCCCGGGCCGCCGGTAAAAAGGCCGTATCCGTAGCAGTTCTGGACGATATCGTCCCTGGTGCAGCCTGCGGCGGACAGGGTCCGGGCCATGGCTTCCCGCCAGATATTGATATCCTTTTGGGTGTATTCGTCCACTACAGGCTTGCCGGTGGTTCCGGAGCTCATGTGGACCTCGACGATGCGGTCCTTGGGACAGGCCAAAAGCCCCCTGGGATAGTTAATTCTCAGGTCGTCTTTTGTGGTAAAAGGGAGTTTTTCAATGTCTTCCAGGCTGTGGACATCCCTGGAACAGATGCCCATGCCGTCCATTTTCTGCCGGTAAAACGGCACGTTGGCGTAGAGCGTTTCAGCCAGGTTTTTCAGACTCGCGAGCTGGAGTTTCCTGCGGGCTTCTGGATCCATACATTCGTATTCGGCATTATAGATCATAATCACTTCCTTAATTTGCGGCGTTTATTGAAAAATACCTTAATAGTATACCATAACTTGGTTTTTTTAACTAGACATGAATGAAAAGGCTTGATAGAGTTCCATAAAGAGAAATCAGCCGCATTTTATGCGTATAAATTTACATGCTTTTCAGCCATTTTGGTTTACCCGCGGGCGCCAGAAATTTAACGATCTCCTTAAGGGATTAGGCGGCAGAACCCTCTGGGTAAGGCGTCTTGTATCCGGCAGCACCGAGGACGCCCAGTCCCGCAAATACATCCTGGTCTGGAACGGGACGGCCAATATTGCGGCCAACCTGGCTGGCGGAAACTTTCTGGTCGGGCTTTACGCGATTATCAACCTGAGCGACGTGCTTTTAGGGATCCTCACTACACTGATCCAGTTCTGCAACATCTTCCAGATCCTAAGCCCCCTGGTCCTTGATCGTTTCAAGCGCAAAAAGAAGGTTCTCCTTATAACCCGGGTCATCTATTACAGCCTCTATATCGTTATCATCGGAATTATCCCCTTTGTGCCCGGCGAGGACGGACTCAGGGTGGGTATGCTGCTGGCCGTCATGGTCTTAGCGAACCTCATCAACGCCCTGGTGGCTCCGGGGTATTCGGTGCTCCATATCCGTTCTATCCCTGAAGAGTCAAGAGCCGATTTTTTCTCGGTCCTGCATCTTTTTATCAATATCTGCGTCTATGTATCTATACTTCTCTGCGGCTATGTTGTCGATTTTTTCCGGAACCGCGGGAGTTTTCTGGCAGGGATTACCGCGGTACGGATCGCCGCCCTTCTCTTCGCGGCTCTGGAAATTTACTCCCACTGCCATGTGTACGAATTTGACGAACCCTGCAAGGAAACCGATCATCCAAAGCTCCACCCCTTTATTCCCCTAAAAAACAGGCAGTTCATGACCTGTACCGTTCTGACCGGCCTTTACAGTTTTTTTGCGAATATCCCCGGGATGTACTACAGCTCGTATCTGGTAAACGATGTAGTGGCGCCTTTTTCCTATTTAGGCGTCGTCAACTTCCTGTCGGTGCCTATCCTGATCATCGCCATTCCGGTGTGGAACCGGATAATCCGGAAAATATCCTGGTTCAATACCATTTCCATCGCCCTGCTTCTGGTGTCCTGCCATTACTTCATGCTGCCTTTTGTGAGCAAAGACAATTATTCCGTTCTTTATACTATCGCCATTATTTACTATTTCTCCATTATCCCTGGGATAAGCATCGTTGCCTCGAACCTTCCGTACTACCGCCTTCCTGAAGGGGACAGGACGGTTTTTCTGGCCTTTTACCAGTCCTTCAACAGCTTCATGGCCATGCTGGGCCTCTTCGGCGGCAGCGTTTTTATCGCCTTTACAGGGTCCTTCAAGCCGGTCCTGTTCGGCTGGCCTATAGGGAACAAGCAGCTCATCATGGTTATCGCCGGGGTTTTGCTCGTGTTCCTGGGCCTTCTGTACAGGGGCATCGCGAAACGGGAAAAAGGGGCGCTCTAAGAACCTGTTGCAGCGGTCAGGGCTCTTTAGCCGTCGGCCAGGACCTGTTTGCCCCGCCAGCGACCCCGGAGCCAGCGGTGTACAAAAAATGCCGCCCTGACGCACCAGTCTGAAACCATGGCGATCCACACCCCTATGGGGCCGAGTCCGGCGGGATAGGCCAGAATGTAGGCGAAGCTGACCCGTACGGCCCACATGGAGATGCTGGCCACGATCATGACGAACCGGGAGTCCCCGGCGGCCCTGAGGGCGCTAGGGAGGGTAAAGCTGCAAGGCCAGGCAATAGGGGACATGATGCAATGGACCCAGAGGAAGCGCACTGCCAGGCTGCGGGCCTCAGGGCTGAGGTTGAATACGCCGATCAACGGCCCCATGAGGACAGCGGTAAGGACCGCGAAACCGATGACGGTAACATGGGTCAGCTTCATCAGTTTGATGGTAAAATAGTGTGCGCTGTCGTACTCCTTTGCGCCGATACACTGGCCGACAATAGTAAGCATAGCGATGGCAAAGGCGTTAGCAGGCATAAAGGAAAAGGAAGTGATGGAACCGCTTATCGCGTTAGCCGCTATAGCAGCGGTGCCGAAGGTGGTAAAAACCCGGGAAAGGAGGATTTTCCCGAACTGGAACATGGAATTTTCAAGGCCGTTAGGGACGCCTACGTTCAGGATGCTCCGTACCGTAACGAGGTCAAGGCGTACCTTGAAGAGCCCCTCAAGGGATATGGGGCTTCTCCGGTCCGCAATGAGCATCCCTGTCAAAACCAGGGCGCCTACTATCCTGCTTGCGAGGGTGGAAATAGCCGCACCTGCTACTCCCATGCGGAATACAAAAATGAGGACAGCGGTCCCGGCAACGTTAAGGACGTTTATGACAATAGCTATGAGCATGGTGATCTTGCTGTTCCCGGCGCTGCGGAAGAGGGAAGCTGCGGCGTTATAAGCCGCCAGGAAGGGATAGCTTATAGCCGTCAGCCAGAAGTAGGTTTCGGCTGCTGCCATTACATCTTCAGCGATGTTTCCGTATACAGCCGCGAGTATGGGCCGCCGCAGGATCAGGGACAGGAGCATGATGAAAAGAGAGGCCCCGGCGCTGACGTATATAAGCTGCCTGGAAGCAAGGCGGGAGCCCTTTTCGTTCCTGCGGCCGATGTACTGGCTTACCACCACGGCCCCGCCTGTCGCCAGGGCGCTGAAGGCGATGATAAGGAGCTGGTTGATGGCGTCCACCAGGGATACGCCTGATACGGCGAACTCGCCTACTGACGCGACCATCACCGTATCTGCGATGCCGATGGTGATAGCCAGGGCCTGTTCTATAACGAGAGGCCAAAGCAGCCGCCTGAATGCCCGGTTATTCCATTTTTCCCGCATGCTCAAGGCACGCGAGTCTCCGGTCAAGGTTCTACCCGTTTCCGGTCCCGTGGAAAGAGGCTTGCTTCCTTGACGCTTGAGAGGCCCAGGATTTTTTGGGTAAGCCGTTCGAGGCCGATGGCGAATCCCCCGTGGGGCGGACAGCCGTAACGCAAAAGCGAGAGGTACCCGGCCATGTCTTCCGGTTTAAGGCCGAATTTAGGCAGAGCTTCCGCAAATGCCTGGTACTCGTGATGCCTCCTGCTTCCGGAGGTGATCTCAATGCCCCTGAAGAGGCAGTCAAAACTCATGGTAAGGGCCGCGGCGCCGGGGTCTTCCCCGCCTGAGGCGCCTCCGAGAGGATAGGTGTAAAAAGGCCGGTACCGCCTGGGAAATTCGTTTACAAAGACCAGGTCCACCCCTTTTTCCCTGAAAGCCCATTCGCAGAGCAGCCGTTCCGCTTCCGGGTTGATGTCAAAGATGCGGCTCCCGGGATTTTTGCCCTTAGCGGCTTCGGCGTTCACGATTTTAAGGGATTCCTCGTAGGGTATTACAGGCGCCATAGCCGCGGCTTCTGCCTTGGGGACCGAAGCGCCCCAGGCTTCCAGGTCTTTGGCGTTCTTCCGGGCAGTTTCCTCAAAAATTGAGGCCAGGAGATCCTTTTCAAGATCTATCAAATCCTTTTCAGACTCAATAAAGCCCATCTCCACATCCAGGGAAACATACTCGTTAATATGCCTGGGAGTATCGTGCTTTTCAGCCCTGTACACCGGGGCGATTTCAAAAACCCGTTCCAGCCCTGAAGCGACCATGACTTCCTTGTAGAACTGGGGCGACTGGGCAAGGCATACTTTGCGATCAAAATACTCAACCTGGAAAAGGTTGGTCCCCCCTTCGGTCCCGGTAGACACAAGCTTTGAGGATTTGATTTCCGTAAAGTCCCGGCTTCTGAGGTACGCTGCGAAAGCCTCGATGATAGTGGACTGTACCTTGAAGATCGAACGGATCTTCGGATTCCGCAGGGACAGTATCCTGTTGTCCAGGATAGCCTCAAGGCCGGTCTTGCTCACGTCGCCGTTAACCTGGTAAGGCAGATCCCCTGCTGCCAGCGAGAGGATCTTCAGTTCTTTTACCCTGAGTTCCGCGCCTCCGGGGGCCTTTTCGTTCAGCGCCGGAACGCCTCTGGCGGTAATTACGGACTCCAAAGTAAGCGGGGCCCCTGAGGAATCCGCCGGTTTCTCGTCAAACACCAACTGGAGCAGGCCCGAACGGTCCCGGAGTATCACGAAGGTGATCCCTCCCATGTCCCGGATGCGGTGCACCCAGCCTGAGACTTCAAGCTCCCCGGCCCGGCTATCCCGGGCAGCCTGAGTTATATCTTTTGCCAATACGCGCATGGATACCAGTTTACTTTGTATAGAGACGAAAGGCTAGCATGCAAGGGCCGTTTCCCGGTACTGTGCATGACACGGAGGAGTAAAGCATGGCTTTAAAGCCCAGGCATCTCTCTATAGAACGTCTTTTGCCTTCCGGCAGTTATCTTCCTTATCTCAGTCTGTCTATTTCCATGTATTCAATGATCCTTACATAGTTTATCATCACCCCCCCCCCCCCCCACACACACACAACCCAATATATAGTATAGCTTTTATAATACCACCGCTATATATAGCGTATATATCCAAAGCCGAGACGCCTCTAGGCGTAAACGTCTTTTCAGGCGCTTGTTCCATAAAAAGGGAGACCCCCCGATTCAAAGACGGACTTGGCGGTCTGCCGGGCGTTGCCCGGAGTGCTTTGAACGGAGGACTCCCTTTTATAGTGTATTCCACTGCAAGGAGGAGTACAATGCGTATATTTTTTATAAAAGCAGCCGCATTTGTTCTGGCTGCCGGGTTGGTACTGGGTAGTTGCGATACCGGGACAAACGGTGGCGGTTTTATCGCGGTTACGGGTATTACCGGCGTACCGACAGCAGCCATTGCGGGGCATGGTCTTACACTCCGCGGTACAATTGAGCCCTCTAACACTACTAATAAGACCATTGTTTGAAGCGGAAACGGTGTAAGTAACGGCGTCTTAACCGCAGCATCTGCGAGAACTTATACGGTGACCGCAACTATCGAAAACGGAAAATCAGAGGCGAGTCCGTACACCCAGGATTTCAAAATCGAGGTTTATGATGCCGGTACCGGCGACGACGCAAATCCCTTTGGCGGATCACAACCAATGACGGTGGTTAGTCATTCCCGCGTACCCAGCGCCTCGGCGATCCGGTCGGCGGCGATCTTCGTGTCGGCCCGGCCTCCTGTGGCGGCAAGGACCTTGCCCAGAAGGTAGGCGGTAAGGGTGCGGCGGCGTTTTTCTTTCCCGGTGTCGGCGGCAATGGAGCGGAGTTCAGCGGCAATGCTCTCCTCGGCTGCCAGCACCGCAGTCACGGCGCCGGCTATTGCCTCGGGATCGGTAATGAGTTCCCAGCCTTTTTCCCTGATAATGTCAGCCGGGTCCCTTCCCTCTGCCGCCGCGGCTTCCATGGCCTGCCTGGCGTTCTTTGTCGATACCCGGCCCTGGCTCAAAAGGACCACCAGCGACGCCAGCCGCTGCGGCGTGAGCGCGAAGGAAGCGAGGCTGGAGGGCGAAAGGCCTTCCCTGTGGAGCATGCGCTTGATGTCGATAAGGAGGAAATTGGCGATCCTGGAAGCGGCGTCTTTTTTAGTTATGCCGCGCGAAACCGCTGCGGCAGCGGCGGCTTCAAAGTAATCGGCTTCTTCCATCTCTTCGCAAATAAGGTCCGCCTGTTCCGGGTTAAGGCCGTATTCGTCCCGGAACCGCTTCATCCTCGCAGCCGGAAGCTCTACCAGGGAATCGTCAACGGTTTTCAAAAAAGCGCTGTCAGGGGCAAAGATAGGGAGATCCGGCTCAGGGAAATAACGGTAGTCATGGGCGTTCTCTTTCTTCCGCATAGATTCGGTCTGGTCCCGGTTCTCGTTCCACAGCCGCGTTTCCTGGACCACCGTTTTGCCTGCGTCCATGAATTCGCTCTGCCTGGCGATTTCGTAATTGAGCCCAAGGCGCACGAAACGGGACGAGTTGAGGTTCTTGATTTCGACTTTTTTCCCTAAGCCCTTGCCGGGGAAGTTGATGGACACATTGGCGTCGGCCCGAAGGGAACCTTCTTCCATGTTGCCGTCGCAGACCCCAAGGTAGCGCACCATGCGCCGGAGCTGCTGGATAAAAACCTCGGCCTCTTCTCCGGTTTCCATGTCAGGCTCGGTGACGATTTCCAAAAGCGACACACCTGCGCGGTTGTAGTCCAGGAGGGAAACCGTGCCGGTATGTATCATCTTGCCTGCGTCCTCTTCAAGGTGGCACTCTTTTATACGCACCGTCTTTTTGAAGGGCCTGCCGTTAGCGGCGCCTTCGATCTCCACAGATCCCTGCTGGCCCAAAGGCGACGCGAACTGCGAGATCTGGTAGTTCTTCGGCATATCAGGGTAGAAGTACTGTTTCCGCTCGAACCAGGTTTTTTCCGGAATAGAGCAGCCCAGAGCCCGGGCCACGGTACAGCCCATACGCATCGCCTCGATGTTGAGGCTTGGGAGCACCCCGGGATAGCCCATGCACACAGGGCACACGTTGGTGTTAGGCTCATCGCCAAAAGCCGAACGGCAGTTGCAGAACACTTTGGTTTTTGTCAGCAAGTGGATATGAACTTCAAGGCCGATAAATGACTGGTACACAGCAAACTCCTACGATTCAATTCCAGAAAGCCTTATACCCTGCCGGATGCGGGAAAGGGTGGGCGGCTTCGTAAGCCGCAGCGATGTCCAAAAGGACCCCTTCGGCAAAGGCCCGGCCAATAAGCTGGACCCCAACAGGGAGGCCCCCTTCAAGGGACGCCGGGAAGCTCAGGGCCGGAAGCCCGGCGAGGTTGGCGCAGCAGGTGTAGAGATCCGCCGCTTTCTGGGCAAAAGGCGAAAGGGAACTGGCCCCCCGGCCAAAGGCCCTGGCAGGGAACACCGGAAGCAGCAGGGCGTCAACCCCCCCTCCCCTCCCCACCCCCTCCCCAACCAGGAGGGTCACCAAAATCCGCTTAATCCCGGCGCGTATACGCTGGGCTCTGAGATAGTAGCGGTCCTGGAAACCCGAACGGAGCACAAAGGTCCCCAGGAGTATGCGGAGTTTCACTTCAGGCCCGAAACCCGCTTCACGGGCCTTGTCGATGAGGTCGTCAGGGTTCTCGGCCCACCCGGGGCGCTGGCCGTAACGCACGCTGTCGAACCTGGCCAGGTTGGCGCTGGCCTCGGCAGTAGCGATAGTATAGTACGCGGGAACGCCGTACTTGAGGCTCGGAATGTCCACCTCCTCAAGGGTATAGCCCAGTTCCCTGAGCCCTTCTTTGGCTTTTTCAAAACCCCTGCGGACTTCAGGTTCAAGTTCCGCAGCCTCTGCGGCAGCCTTGAGAGCGGCGCCGCCGGCTTCACCGTCCGTTCCCGCCGCGGCGGCCGCCGCCCTGGCTACCGCTTCAGGGGATAATACCCCGATGCGGCCTCCTGAGGCCCCGGCAGATGCGGCAAGAGCCGGGGCTCCTTCAGGGGCGTCCCGTGAAGTCTGGTCCCTGGGATCTCTCCCGCGTATTACCGAAAAGACCTGCCTGCACCGGGAAACGGAATCCGCAAGAACCCCGATCCCTTCCAGGCTTGAGGCGTAAGCCACAAGGCCGTAACGTGAAACCGCGCCGTACGTGGGCTTGAGCCCCACTACCCCGCAGAACGCCGCAGGCTGGCGCACCGACCCTCCTGTGTCCGAACCCAGGGCGAAAGGCGCCAGCCCCGCGGACACCGCGGCCGCGGATCCCCCTGATGATCCCCCAGGCACCCGGCTCGTATCCCAGGGGTTGTTGGTCCGCTTTATCCCGGAGTTGTCCGTCGAGGATCCCATGCCGAATTCGTCAAGGTTGGTTTTGCCCATCACGGTACAGCCTGCTGCCAAAAGCTTCCCCACTGCCGTTGCGGTATAAGGGGCTTTAACCTTAGCCAGCAGTTTGGAACCGCAGCTTACCCTCAGCCCTTCAACGGAAATATTGTCCTTTACCGCAAAGGGCAGGCCCGCAAGACCCGACGGGATCTGAACCGGCGCCTCTTCAGGCCCAACAGGAACAGGAACGTCCTTGTCCGGACTGAACTCGATAAAAGCTCCTATTCTGTCTTCCCATTCGTTAAAATATGTTTCAAAACCTTTAGGCAGCGTACATGCCATAATCAAATTACTCCCGGTGTTTTCAGCCTTTCAAAACTGCGAAATTCAAGATTGCTTTCCCAAAAGCTGAAGTTTTGGGAAAGCCTCTTCTTAGAGCACATTAGGGATGACCAGAAAACGGCCGTCCCGTCCGCCTGCGTTATTCAGCAAATCCGAAGTTAAGGCCTCTCTGTTTGCCGCAGCCGGGGCATCGGGCCTAAAGAAAAGGGAATCCACAATCCTGGCGCCCGCGTTCTGGCCCGCAGGAACCGGGGTTTCCCGGGAGCCTCCGGCCTGGGCGAACAGGCTTTCATCCTGATCCGCAGCCTGCATGGCGGCAAAGTAGCCGAGCATCTGCTCAAATGCGGGAAATGCCGCAGCAAGCTCTTCGTCGCTTAAATTGAGATGCGCCAGGTCCGCGGTTTCCTTCAAATCTTCGATTTTCATAAACGGATCTTCGCATAGGGGCTATTTTATGTCAAGACTAGGTATATTTATGCGAAAACGCCTGTTTGAAAAGGGTTTACCGTATATTTATCCATATAAATGAACAGATCAGAACAGCCTTTCCAGGACCATAAAGACCGCGGTCCCTCCGAAGATGCTGAAAAGGGAATTCCTCTTCCACAGGTGGACCAGGGCGGTAAAAGCCGCGGCGATGAAAACAGGGAGCCCCTTGGGGTCCTTCACCGCTCCTCCAAGGCTGTTAAAAGCCAGCACCGTCATAACCGCAGGAGGCACGATTTTTTCAATAAAGTCGAGGGCCCCCCGGGAACCTCCCTGGGCCGGTTTTTTGTTTCTGAAAAACAAAAACGGGAAAGCCCGGCAGAAAAAAATCACAGCGCCCATGGCAAGGGTAAAGACCAGGGCCTCCTGTATACTGTTCATGAGCCGGCTCTCTTCCGTTCCATCAGGACCGCCAGGACCAGAGACAGGGCCATGGAGGAAAGAAGGGAAACCCGTTCAGGAAGCAGAAACACCCCCAGGAGGGCCGCAACTGCGGAAACGATGAAGATCCCGGGCTTTTTCACCCTAAGTATCTGTTCGATCATAAGTACCACAAAGAGAGCCGTCAGGGCAAAGCTTATTCCTTCCATATTAAAAGGGATAAGGGCCCCTGCTGCCGCGCCGGCTACAGAGCCTGCAGTCCAATAGAACTGATCCAGCGCCGAAACGTAGAACATAAAAAGATCCCGCTCTGCCCGGGTTTCCCCAGGGGCAAGTTCCTCAGGCACAGAGGACAAAAGGGCGAAAGTCTCGTCAGTAAGGGAAAAGATGAGATACGGCTTCAGGGGCCCTGCGTGCCGGTACCGGCTGTTCATGGTAAGGCCGTAGGCCATGTGCCGGGCGTTCACAATGAACTGCACCAGGCAGGCCTCCCAGAGGGTGGTCCCTGCGGCAAAGAGCCCTGAAGCGATGAACTGCCCGGCGCCGGCGTACATCCAGAGGCTCATTACCAGGGCGATCCACCAGGGATAACCCGCGTCAGAGAGGAGGAGGCCGAAGGCGACGCCGATGGCTGTGTACCCCAGAAGCACAGGAATGGAATACTTCAGGGCAGAACGGAATACGCCGGGGTTGAACAAACGCCTTTTCATGGAATAAGGCCATCATAGCTTAAACTATCTCTTTATGTCCATTATACTATGACCATGAGAATGGTAAGTTCTCAAGCTGCCCTCATGTTCCCATATAATCCGACTTTGCCTTATCCCTACTATCGATACTATTCCAAGGCCTATGATGTGCAGGCATCTCCGCCGCCTCTCCCCGCTTCCGTCTCTTAACTACTGCAAGACGTTTTAGTGGTATAAAGATGATGAAAAAATCCAATAGAGTTGTTCAGAAACCTCAGTTTCTGAACAACTTCCACTAAAAAACGTGGTTTTGTAAGGCTTTAGC
>JAITEW010000224.1 GCA_031281855.1 Treponema sp. | reverse complement strand
CACATGAGCAGTACCGAGTACCTCAACTACGAGAGCGGTAAATTCTCAAAGTCCCGGGGCATAGGGGTCTTTGGCACCGACGTCATGGAAACCGGAATCCCTGCGGACGTGTGGCGTTTCTACATTTATTACAACAGGCCCGAAAAAGCGGACGCTCTCTTTACGTGGAAGGATTTCCAGGAAAAGGTGAATGGGGAGCTTATCGGCAACCTGGGGAACCTGGTAAACCGCACCCTCTCTTTTGTAACCCGCTACTACGACGGCAGAATCCCGGAAGAAAAAGGAAACGGCGAATTCTGGAAAACCCTCAGAAAGTATGAAGATGATATAGCGGCCAACCTTGAACGGGCGGATATACGGGACGCTTTTCGCCTGATCTTTGAGCTTTCTTCGTTTGCCAACAAAACCTTTCAGGACTGCGAGCCCTGGAAAAAACGCAAAGAGGAACCTGCCGCCGCGGCTTCCCTTATCAGGGACCTTAGTTATGCGGTGCGGGACATAGCGGTACTCATCGAACCGTATATGCCCCAGGCCGCGGAACAGATCGCTTCTTTCTTCGGCCTCTCGTTTGGAAAAGACCTGGTTTACAAAAAACAGGACGGCCTTCTTTCCTGGGACAGCATCGGCAGGGACGAGGGCCTTGAAAGGGTGGTCAAAAGCGAGGTTCTTTTCGCAAAACTTGAGGATGACCGGATCGCTGAACTGCGGGAACGGTATTCAGGGAGCCAGAAAGAGCGCGCCCAACAGCCCTCTGCGGAATCGCCGCACCCTGTGGAGCCGCCGTCTCCGGCTGAACCGCCTCCTCCTGCGGAGCCGTTGGACATCAGGTTTGCAAAAACCCTGGATCTCAGGGTTGCGGAAATCGTAAAGGTCGAACGCCATCCCAAGGCGGACAAGCTCTATATCGAAACCCTGGAAATCGGGAAAGACGCGGCGGCAGGAGGGAGCGCCGAAGAGCGGGTGATCGTGTCGGGGCTGGTTCCTTATTACAAGGAAGAGGAACTTCTGCACAAGCGCATCATCGTGGCCTACAACCTCAAACCCGCAAAACTGCGGGGAGTGGAAAGCCGGGGCATGCTCCTGGCCGCGGAGGATCACAACGGCCCTCCTGACGAACAGGGCAGCAGGACCGAGCGCTGCGAAGTGCTGGATGCCGGAGACGCCCCTACAGGAACCAGGGCGGCTGTCGAGGGCAGGGAGAACGAAACAGTTCCTGAAGAAATCAGCATCGACGCCTTTTTCTCGATACCTCTGGAAGTGAAAGACAATACAATCCTCTGCGGGGGCAAAAAGCTTCTTCTGAACGGGAAGCCTGTTACCACCAAAATCATCGCTAACGGAGAAGTCCACTGATCCCCGACGCCGAGGGCCTTCAAAGTCTGATCCCTGCTGAACTTGAAAAGTGCTGCAGCGCCTCTTCTTTTTTGCAGTCCGCCTTCTGGGGAAGCTTCAAGGCCCGGTTCGGCTGGAACGCCCGGGCTTTTCTGGCAGACTGGGGAAAGTGGGGCGCGGCGCCTCTTCTGGTAATACGGCGCCGCCTTGCCCCGGGCCTTTCGTTCGCCTACGTGCCCTGGGGCCCTGAACTTCCCGAAAGCTTCCCTGTTGACAATGACAGGCGGAACTATCTCCTTGAGGAATTCGCCAGGGCTTTGCGGTATTTTCTCCCTAATGACACGGCCTTTATCCGCTTCGATCCCCCCTGGTACAGCCAGGGGGCAGAAACGCCGCGGCCTGAAATCAAGCTGCCTTTCGTGCGATCCGGCGCGGATGTCCAGCCTCCTGATACCGTTGTTATCGATCTCAGCAGGTCCATGGAATCCATCCTTGAAGGGATGAAACCGAAATGGCGTTATAACGCCCGGCTGGCTCTTAAAAAGGGCGTTGCGCTGCGCCGGGCCGACGAGGAAGGGCTGGATGTTTTTTACGCTCTTCTAAAAGAAACCGCCAGGCGGGACGGCATCGCTGTTCACGGGATCGAGTATTACAGGACCCTTTTTTCCCATTGCCGGGAACATCAGAAAAAAATAACGGCCCTTCCTGCAGCGAGCCTTCCGGATCTCCGCCTCTACCTTGCGGAACACGAAGGAGACGCCCTGGCGGCTGTGGTGGTTTTGTTCCGGGGCACAAAGGCCACTTACCTTTACGGCGCGTCGTCTGATAAAAAACGGAACCTTATGGCCCCCTATGCCCTCCAACTGCGGGCAATGGAAGACGCCAAAGCCGCAGGGTGCACGGAATACGATCTTTTCGGCATACCTCCCGGAGCGGACCCTTCCCATCCCATGGCAGGGCTTTACCGTTTCAAAACCGGCTTCGGCGGCAGCATTATCCACCGCCCGGGCAGTTGGGATTACCCGTGCCGCCCTCTGGTGTACCGCCTCTTCAGCACAGCCGAAACCCTGAGGAAAGAGGTGCGGACTTTGAAGAAGCGGCTTAAGCGGGATAACGGAACCGTTACTTCATAAGGCCGGAAAAAGGGCTGGAAAAAACCCGCGGCAACTGTATATACTTCTTTCACTATGAATCTTGAAGCCTTTATTTTGGGTTCCGGGGGCATGATGCCCCTGCCTAACCGGCATCTTACGTCTGTGCTTTTAAGGCGCGAAGGGGAGCTTTTTCTTTTTGACTGCGGCGAGGGAACCCAGGTGTCCCTGCGGAAACTCAACCTCAGATGGAAAAAAATCTCCATTATTTTTGTAAGCCATACCCATGCGGATCATGTTACGGGAATCCCGGGGCTTCTTATGCTTTCTTCCCAGGTTGACCGGGACGATCCCCTTTACATCATCGGCCCTCCAAGGATTGCGGAGTATATCGAAACCAGCCGCAGGGTGCTGGACATGTATATCAATTACGAGATCCAGGTAAAGGAGATAACCGGACCCGGAGTGGTGTACCAGGGCGAAGGTTTCAGGGTACGGGCTTTCCCGCTGCGGCATACGAAGCCCTGCTACGGCTATACGCTGGAGGAAGACATGCGGCCCGGCGAGTTTCACCCTGAAAAGGCCGAGGCCATGAACGTCAAGCGGGGTCCCTTGTGGGCGAAGCTCCAGGCAGGGGAAACCGTATCGGCCCTGGACGGCTCCGAGGTGAGGCCCGAACAGGTTTTAGGCCCCCCCAGGCAGGGGCGGAAATTTTCCTTTGTTACCGACACCCTGGCGTTTCCGGACATTGCGCCTGAAGTGGCGGGATCCGATTTCTTTGTCTGCGAAGGCATGTTTGAGCGGGAGCTTGAGGAAAGCGCCAGGGAAAAACGGCACATGACCGCCGAGCAGGCAGCGCGTATAGCCCTGGCGGCAAAGGTAAAGAAGCTGGCGCTTATCCACTACAGCCCCCGGTATACTGAGTACAATCTCAAGCAGCTTCTGAAAGAGGCCGAAGCCGTATTTCCGGACACCATACTTTCAAGGGACAGGATGGTTTATCCTATAGAATATGTGGATTAAAATATGCCGGTTGAATCAGGACTTTACAGGGATTTATAGGTGTGATGTATGATTGAAGTAAAAGGGCTGTGCAAAAACTACGGGAACCTCAGGGCAGTAGATGACGTTAGTTTTTCACTAGGCAGGGATCAGGTGCTTGGTTTTCTGGGCCCTAACGGCGCGGGGAAGACCACTATCATGAAAATCCTTACAGGCTATCATTTTCCTTCCAGCGGCGAGGCCATAGTGGACGGCATCTCTGTAGAAGAGGACCCGGAGGAGCTCAAGAAGCGCATCGGCTATCTGCCTGAAAGCGTCCCGCTTTACGGCGATTTGACCCCTGGAGAATACCTGCGCTTTGTCGCCGGCGCCAGGCTCATTCCGGTGGCTGAAAAAGAAAAAGCCGTAAACAGCGCTATGGCGGCCTGCGGCCTTGAGGATCACAGGAACAAAAAAATAGAAACCCTGTCCAAAGGCTACAGGCAGCGCGTGGGGCTTGCGCAGGCGATTATCCATGATCCGCCTATACTCATCCTGGACGAGCCTACTTCCGGGCTGGACCCTAACCAGATCATCGAAATCCGTTCCCTTATACGGGAACTGGGAAAACGGAAAACCGTCATTCTTTCTACTCATATACTTCAGGAAGTCGAGGCGGTGTGCTCAAGGGTACTCATCCTCAACGAAGGCCGCATAGCCGCGCAGGGAACAGCCGAAGAGATTGCCGGCACGATGAAGGGCAGGGACCGGGACACCTGGGAACTCACGCTTAAAGGCGCCGGCGCCGGCCGTATACAGGAGCGCCTGACGGCGCTGGGCATGGAAACCGGGCAGGTCAAGGCCGAAACCCTGGACAGGGGCCTGGTAAAACTCAGCTTTGCCGTCAGGGATTCTTCCCCTGAAGCCGCCGAAAGCGCCGGAGAGGCTATTTTCGACTGGGCGGTCTCTGAAAACCTGAAGATCCTCAGTATGGACAGAAAACGCCTGAGCCTGGAGGATATTTTTGTCAAACTCACTTCTGAAGAAACCGGGACTAAAGGGCAGCTTCCGGATGTAAAGGAGCTTTCAGACTCGAAGGAGGAGGCATGAAAAATTCCCTGAAGCGCATACTGGCCCTGGCCGGGAAGGAATGGTACTCATGGATCCATTCCCCGGCTTTTTACGGGATAACGGTGTTTTTTCTGGTCTTTGTTTCCGTATGGCTTTACTACCTTCAGCGTTTTTTTGTTCTCGATACCGCAAGCCTGCGGCCGTTTTTTTCGGCTTTCCCTATAGCTTATATCCTGGTTATTCCGGCGCTCACCATGAAATCCTGGGCAGAGGAAAAAAAACTCGGGACCCTCGAACTGCTCCTTACCATGCCTTTTTCCGAATTGGAACTCTGTTTGGGGAAATTCCTTTCTTCTTTCGCCGTCCTTTTGGTCCTCCTGGCCTTAACTGTCCCGGTTCCCCTGAGCCTTCTGCCCCTCGGCAGCTTCGACGCCGGGGTTATCTGGGCCGAATACGCCGGGGCGGTTCTGCTCGGGGCATCGGCCGTCAGCCTGGGGCTTTTCCTTTCGGCGCTGTCGAAAAACCAGGCAGCGGCCTTTCTGGGAAGCGCGGTGGTCCTTATGGCAGTGATGCTCATGAACCAGCTCAGCCAGTGGGCGGCTGTTCCTTCGTGGTTTTCGGAACTCATCAACTACCTGTCCCTTTCGTTTCACTTTGAAAGTTTTTCAAAAGGGCTTCTGGATTCCCGGGATCTGGCCTTCTTCATCCTCACTACCGCCCTGTTTCTGTTTCTGAATACCAGGGTCCTGATTTTCAGGAAATGGAGCTAAACGGATGACTCGAAAACAGTACACAGTTATCACCCTTCTTTCCGGAGCGGCTTTTGTCCTGGCTTTTATGGTAAGTTCCGCGGTCTGGTTCCGCCTGGATCTGACAAAAAACAAGGCCCATACTATTTCCAAAGCGTCCCGGAACCTGTACCTCGAAATTCCCGATCCCGTGCGGATCACCTATTATATTTCCGACAGGCTTGACCAGGCCCATCCTGCGCCTGGGGAAATAGAGGATCTTCTGAGGGAATACGCCGCCTATTCACGCGGCATGATACGCTTTTCAAGGCGGGACCCGGTTAAAGCCAACCTCGCCGGAGAGGTTGAGGAACTGGGCATCCTTCCGCAGCAGATCCAGGTAGTGGAAAAAAACGAAGCCACTGTGGCGACAGTGTACACAGGGATCCTTATTGAATACCTGGACCGCAGGGAAGTCCTTCCTGTAGTCTTTTCCCTTGATACTCTGGAATACGATCTTACCTCCAGGATCAGATCCCTGGTCCGGGACAGGGAGCGGGAACTCGGGGTGCTGGCCCCGGAGGCGTCAAAGGACTGGGACACCGAGTACGGCCTTTTGAGCCGGGAGCTTGCGATGTCGGGCTATAAGGTGAGGGTCCTCGTTCCCGGGGACGAGATACCGGAAACCCTGCCTTGCGTCTTTGTCCTTGGCGGCGCCGCTTACCTTGACGACTGGGCCCTGTACCGTATCGATCATTATATATCCTGCGGCGGCAGGGCCCTCTTCGCCCTTGACGGGGTTACAGTGGATACCCTGAACGGCACCCTGGAAGCGAAGGCCGTAAGCGACCTGGGGCTTCTGGCTATGCTGGCCGGTTACGGGGCCGTCCTGCGGCCGGCGCTGGTTCAGGACCAGTCCGCCCTGAGCATGAGCTACCAGATCCAGAACCCCAACGGCTCGGTGCAGATCAACATAGTCCGTTATCCCCAGTGGATAGCGGTTTCGGAACAAAACGGAAATCCCAGCCATCCTGTGACCGCCCGTTTCGCGGGTATCGATCTCTTCTGGGCCAGCCCCCTGGAACTGAGCCCTCCTGAAGGAACCGGGGCAGAGCCCCTCTTGTTGAGCAGCCCGAACGCGTGGCTTCAGACCAGGGATTTTATTACCAGGCCGGATATGATCCAGGCTTTTAGCAAAGAGGCCGCCGAAACCGGAGGGCAGAAGATCCTCGGAGCGTCCCTTTCGGGCGTCTTCCCTTCGGCTTTCGCAGGGCGTTCTAAGCCGGTCCGGGAAGGTTCCGGGGAAGAGCTGCCTGATCCGCCTGTTTCCCCGTCTCCTTCGCGGATCATCGTTGTCGGGGATTCGGATTTCGCAGGCGCGATTATGGGAGTCTCCAGGGGGGAGGGGAGGAACCTGGACTTTCTCCTTAGAGCCGCTGACTGGCTGGGCAACGACGACGACATTATCGGCATACGCAACAGGCAGAGCGGGGCCGGCCGCCTGGACCGCATCCCGGAAGGAGCGGCCCGGAATGCGGCTATGAATTTTTCAAGGACCCTCAATGTGTTCGTTATCCCTGTTTTAGTGGTTATAACAGGGCTTTTCCTGGCCTGGAAGCGGCGGCAAAAGAGTAAAAACAGGACGCTGTAATGACTAAAAAGATCCGGACAAAAAAAAATTATACAAGAAAAACGGCATGCCTTTCGGCGATTGTAGCGGTTCTGGCCCTGATCCTTATAGGGACCGTTGTTTTCGATCCCGAACGGACGGCTCTGCGGAACGCGGCCTTTGCGTGGATAGAACCCAGGCTGCTGGATCTGGCCGACAGGATTGAAATATCCGGGTCCCAGGGCAGTACCGTTCTGTCCAGGAAAAACAACGTATGGGTTATTTCAAACGGCGGAACCGATTACCCTGTCAAGCAGGCCCGGGTGGAGGATTTCCTCAAGGTCCTTTCCGGCCAGGAGCTTTACCAGGTGCGGTCGAATTCAGCTTCAGCCCATGAGCGGCTGGGCGTTGTAGAAGGCAGGGCTTCCAGGATTGTCATACGCGGCGGAGCGGGGCTTCCGCTTCTGGATCTCCTCATCGGTTTTGCCGGCGCAGCGGGCAGGGAAGTGTACCTGCGCAAAGCGGGGCAGAACGAGGTCCGTTCCGGCGAGGACAGGTTCACTGTTTATACCGAAAGCCCCGGGAGCTCCTGGTATGATCTCAGGCTTTTCCCGGATCTTGAAACGGACATGATCCAGCGGGTCCGGGTCGCGCCTTTCAGGCAGGATGAGGCGCCCTATGCGCTAAGCCGGAACGGAAGAAGCTGGTCGTTTTCGGACGCCCAGGAACCTCCTGAAGCTTCCAAAGTAGAATCCTGGCTCCGCTCCCTGGCGGACGCTGAAGCAGAGGACTTTAGTACCAGCATTCCCCAGAGCGGCGCGGTACTCAGCGCCGGGAGTATTTTTCTGGAACTGGGGAACGGCGATACCGTTACCCTGCGCCTTGGGCAGGATGACGGGGGAAACCGGAGGGACGCTTCGGTATCGGTTTCTCCTTTTGTATATTCCCTTTCCGAATGGACGGTAAACCGCCTTTTCAGGGAAGCATCGTATTTTATGCAGGAGGAGTAAACAAATTTTAGGCGGAATATGCCCTATAGAAAATAAGAAATTATATTGTATAATATTCTCAAACGTTGTAAAATAAATATGGAGGATTTTTTATGCAGGCTTATGAATTTAGTTCAGTTATTGAAGATGATGGAATTATACATATTCCATCACAATATTTACAAAACATTTCTTCTCCTGTAAAAGTCATTTTGCTTACAAATAATGAGGATCAAAATAAAAAGAAGAAAATATTTTCGGCAATAAAAATTAAAGACAAAAGGATTTAAATTTGATCGGGATGCTGCAAATGAACGATAAAGCATTTATTGATACTTAGCACACAAGTATTAAATGAATTTAGTAATATCTGTATAAAAAAATTATATAAAAGAGAATGTGGATAAATATTTATACTAAAAATGGTAAACACCGGTACTTCGTATAAAGCTCTGTATACACTTCGCTCCTTCGTGGTTTACCTGCGCCGCAAGCAGCCGGAACGCTACGCGTTCCGGTTCCGGGACAGGTATTCCCGGTATTTTTCGGGATCGCTTTTGAACGCCACA
>JAITEW010000205.1 GCA_031281855.1 Treponema sp. | reverse complement strand
ATATACGCCGAATTAATATTTAACGAACACTTTTTTGCTATTGCCTCGGCCGCTTTTGCCACGTTGAAGCTGTGTTTAATCCATTTTCCGGGATTTTTTGTTTCCGCCCATAGTAGTATTTTTTCAGCTTCACTTCTATTTGGCGGAATTTTATCTTCTTCTTGTTTCGGCATAATTTCATACTATACGTAATTTTTGTCTTTCGCCAATAGAGCCCGGGTTTCCGAATCAGCGGCGGTGCGTTGACAGGGGCCTTCTCTGCCGGTACATTCGATCTATGAACAAGTACCTGATCGAAGGTGGTTTTCCCCTGAACGGGACAATCAAGGCAAGCGGCAATAAAAACGCCGCCCTGCCCTGTATTGCCGCGGCTCTCCTTACCGATGAGCCGGTCATACTGCGGAATATTCCCGATATTGAGGATGTACAGGTGATGCTTGAGGTCTACACCGCTCTGGGCGGCGAGACGGAGCTCATTGGTCCCAAGGCCTGGAAGCTCAGTCTGCGGGACATCAAGTCCGCGGAAATTCCCCTTGAGCAGGCGAAAAAAATCCGCGCCTCTATCCTTTTTGCCGGACCCCTTTTAGCGCGTACCGGCAGGGCCGTGTTGCCCCCCCCGGGTGGCGACGTTATTGGCCGGCGGCGGCTGGATACCCACTTTCTCGCCCTTACCGAGCTTGGCGCAAAGGTACGCGCCAGCGGCTCCTTTGTTTTCAGCGCGAAAACCCTTAAAGGCGCGGATATCTTCCTTGACGAAGCTTCGGTTACCGGTACCGAAAACGCCATTATGGCCGCTGTCCTTGCAAAGGGGAAAACGATTCTTACCAACGCGGCCAGCGAACCCCACGTGCAGGACCTCTGCCGTATGCTGGTTTCCATGGGCGCCCTTATCGAAGGGATAGGCTCCAACATCCTTACGATTAAAGGGGTGGAAAAACTCAGCGGCTGCGATTTTGAAATCGGCGCGGACTTTATGGAAGTAGGCTCCTTTGTGGGCCTTGCGGCCGCCACCAGAGGGGAGCTTTTTATTGAAGGCATCCGGCCCCAGGATATACGGCCCGCGAAAATCGCCTTTGGCAAACTGGGCATAAGCTGGCAGCACGAAGGCAATGTTCTCCATGTCCCGGCGAAACAGACCCTGGAGGTGAACTGCGACCTTGGAGGGATGATCCCCAAAATCGACGACGCCCCGTGGCCGGGTTTTCCTCCTGACCTGACCAGCATCGTTACCGTAGTGGCGACCCAGGTGAAAGGGACCGTGCTGATTCACGAAAAGATGTTCGAGTCCCGCATGTTCTTTGTGGACAAGCTCATCGGCATGGGCGCGAGGATCGTGCTCTGCGATCCCCACAGGGCCGTAGTATCGGGCCCCACAAAACTGGCGGGCTCCGAACTCCACAGCCCGGACGTGCGGGCAGGCATGGCTATGGTTATCGCCGCCATGTGCGCTGAAGGCAAAAGCGTAATCAGCAACATCTACCAAATCGAGCGCGGCTATGAAGGTTTGACGGAACGGCTTTCCTCCCTTGGAGGGAGGATCGCCAGGTTGTGATTACGGGATAACCGCGCTCAGGATGTTGTCTGTTTTGCCGGGGTTTCCGGCAATAAACATTTATATTATTAAACAAAATGTTGTTTATTGGATAAAAGTTATAGAGCCTCATTCTGCGCCCTGAGCGGGGTGTTCTTTACCCTGCCGGGCGCGTTTTGTCCGCCGAACGCTCTGATCTGTCCTGCATTGTATACAACGACGGTACTACGCTCTATAATATAAAAAACCAGAGAGGAATAAAACCATGAATACTATATGGCGTACATTGTCGGAAACTGTTCTGATTGAACTGGATCAAAGCGCCGATGAAGGGCGGGAAGTCCGTGCGTTTGCCGATGAGGCGCGGCAGATTTTCGATACTTATACGGCAGGGCAGCTGCGGGAGGAAGAGGCCAAGAGGCTGATTGACAAAATACGAAGCGCCCCTATACGGGCGGACTATTCCTATAGCGAGCCCGCGGGCCTGGATGACATTAAACGGCAGCGTCCCGCGTACCATTTTGCCGCTGCTGCCGGGGCTGGCAGCAGCGCCTGTTACGACAAGGTTTACGGCGCCTGGCTTGGCCGTTGCGCGGGCTGCCTTTTGGGTCAGCCTGTGGAAGGCTGGCGCAGGGAACGCATTATAGGCATGGCTAAAGACACCAGCAACTATCCCATTAACCGCTACTTTTCATCTGACGCAGAGGAGGGGATTAGGGCGAGGTACAATATTCAGGATAAAGGCCATGTTTATGGCAGCGGCAAAATCAACTGGATCAATAATGTCTCCTTTATGCCTGAAGATGACGACACCAATTATACGATTCTCTACCTGAGAACCCTTGAGGATTTCGGCCTTGGTTTTTCCAGCGATGATGTAGCCACGAGCTGGCTGCAGAACGTGCCTATCTTTCATGTTTGCACCGCCGAGCGGGTGGCGTACCGCAACCTTGTCAATTTGATTGCGCCGCCTCTTTCAGGATCCTGGTATAACCCCTACCGTGAATGGGTAGGCGCCCAGATCCGGGCCGACTTTTTTGGCTATGTGAATCCCGGAAACACCGAACAGGCGGCCGAATTCGCCTGGCGCGACGGCAGAGTCAGCCATGTCAAAAACGGCATCTATGGCGAAATGTTCTGCGCCGCCATGCTGGCCCGCGCCGCTGTCAGTTCGGATGTAGACGAAATCATCCGCGCCGGTCTCGGGGAGCTTCCCCAAAAGTCCCGCCTTACTGAAAGCATAGAAGCGGTCAGAAAATGGCGCGCTGAAAACATAAGCTGGGAAGCGGCTCTGAACCGGCTGTACGAAAACTGGGATGAGAAAAATTCCCATCACTGGTGCCACGTTATTTCCAACGCCATGATCTGCGCCATAGCCCTCCTCTGGGGAGGCGGTGATTTTGAAAAAACCATCGGCATCGCCGTTGCCGCGGGTTTTGACACTGACTGCAACGCCGCCACAACAGGCTCGATCATCGGCATGACGCTTGGCGCGGACAAAATGCCGGAAAAATGGACAAAGCCGCTTAACAACAAAATCAAATCCGGCATAGACGGATTCGGCGTTACCGAAATATCGGAACTTGCGGAAAGGACGGTTAAGCTGGCGCTTTATAGTCAAGTTTAGACCCGAAGCTCCAGGTGTTTTCTCAGGATGTTCTCCAGGCGGAAGAGGCTTTCCGTTTCCCGCCTGGCGTTCTCGTTAAGGACGCTTTTATCTTTTGCCCTGGTGTGGAGCCCCATGGGTATCCCTTCGAGATTGCAGTGGTATTTGGCGCTTACCGGATAGGCCCTGGTTTCCATGAGCCCTGCGGTAGTCAGAAAATCGTTTGTTTCCCCGGCCTTTTCAGGTTCTGTTTTATAGTGATCGAAAAGCCACCGGTAAAGATCAATATGGAAATTCCCCATAACCCCATTGTAACCATCGTAACCCGCCAGGAGGGAGTCTAAAAGGGTGGCGGTATTGGCGTTGAACAGTGCCAGGGGGGTATCCAAAACCGCCGCGGCCCGCTCCCTTTGGACTGCAAGGGAACAGCTTACATCTTTGAGAAACCTGAGCTGTTTTCTTTTTCCGCATTCTTTAAGAAATTCCGTTGACAGGAGCCTGAGGTAAGGGTACGGACATTCGTACATGCCGAAAACGGCTTGAGGAAGCTGCCTGAGTACAGCGTCAAAATTGTTCAGGAAGATCTCCTCTCCATCGTCTTTTTCCGCAAGCCTGTTGCTTACCAGTACCACAGCGTCCACGCCGGTTTCGGCCATCTTTCCCAGACCCTCGATCTGTTCCGCCAGGTTGTCCTGGGTATGCCCTGAGGCTATGACCTTTACCCGTCCCATAGCGGCGTCTTTTACCGCCTTTGCGAGATCCAGTTTTTCCGTTTCACTAAGCAAGAACATCTCGCTGGACTGACAAACCGCGAAGATACCGTTACAGCCAAGGGCGATATACCATTCAGTGAGATCCCTGACTGCTTTAAAGTCTATTTTATTGTCGTCTGTGAAGGGCGTGATCATAGTGGGCCAGCAGCCGCTGAATACTTTGTTCATAAGATATTATATGTTCAGTTTCAGGTGATTACAACCTGTTTCCCGAAAACT
>JAITEW010000137.1 GCA_031281855.1 Treponema sp. | reverse complement strand
GCCCAGGATCGCATCGAGAATAAAAGCCGCGGCTATCATGCGCCTGCCTCCGCAACACCGGAGATGTCGCTCTCACCATCACGCTGCCAAAGGCCGCGCCTTCGGTATCATATTCTACTACTACTTCTTCTGATACATATAGCAAGTCTGTTACCATCAGGACGCCCGCAACCAGGACAGGCTACGGCAGTTATTGGGAGTCCGATTTCAAGCAGACGTTTGGTCAAAACGCCACTATCACCCTTAGTTATGATACGATAGGGGGATAATCAACGTTTATGGAACAAACCACTGTCCGCCCCAGGCGGACAGCAAGCCGGGGGCCTTGCGCAGCACAGCCCCCGGTTCCAGAACTACAACTTTTATACTGAAACCGAAACGTTTTATTTATGGAGCTAAAGATTTATCACCCGAAACCCCGGCAGGAAGTATCCGGTGAAAGTCTTTATACCAATAATGAATTTTAACCTCGGCAGCAGCGTTTTGCCGTATTCCGAATTGAAGTTTCCCCTTCGATTCATTTTTACTTGTTTTCTATAATAAAATATGACAGAATACTCCAGGAGGCAACTACTATGCTTTATCCCAAACGCGAACAGCCGCTGGCTGCTGCTGATTTTAAGAATCCCACAAGCGAATACCGGGCCACCCCTTTCTGGGCCTGGAATACCAAACTGGAAAAAGACGAACTGGTTTGGCAGATCGAAGAACTCAAGAAACTCGGTTACGGGGGCTTCCACATGCATGTCCGTACCGGTATGGCTACAGAGTACCTGAGCGATGAATACATGGACATCGTCGGGGCCTGTGTGGAAAAGGCCAGGAAAGAAAAGATGATCGCCTGGCTTTACGATGAGGACCGGTGGCCTTCCGGCGCCGCAGGGGGGATTGTTACCAAAAACCCGGCTTTCCGCATCAGGCACCTTTTGCTTACCCGGCGGCCTTACGGGGCTCCTGCGGAAATCGTGGCGGACAAACAGTCCCGGGCGTCTTCGGCGCGCTGCGAAAACGGGACCCTGCTGGCCTGTTTCGACATCGTTCTTGACGGGAAAGGCTGCCTCGAATCGTACAGCCTTATCGGCGAAGGGGAAAAGCCGAAAGGTTTCAAGCTGTACGCCTATGCCGAATCGGCGCTGCCTAATCCCTGGTTCAACAACCAGACCTATGCGGATACCCTGAACCCCCAGGCAATCAAGGAATTCATCAAAGTTACCTATGAACGGTACGGCCAGTTCTTCCAAAAGGATTTCGGCGGCCTTATCCCGTCGATTTTTACCGACGAGCCCCAGTTCTCCCAGAAAATGACCCTTCATTTCGCCACTGAATCGAGGGATATAACCCTTCCCTGGACCGGGGATCTTTTGGATACCTACAAGGCGGCATACGCCGGGGAGGACCTCCTCAAAGGCATCCCCGAACTCATCTGGGACCTTCAGGGGGAAAAAGTTTCCAGGATCCGCTACCATTACCATGACCACATTGCCGAACGTTTCGCTTCTGCCTTTGCGGATCAGTGCGGGTCCTGGTGTTCCTCCCACTCCCTTATGCTCACAGGCCACATGATGGAAGAGCCTACGCTGGAAAGCCAGACCCACGCGCTTGGGGAGGCTATGCGCTCCTACCGTTCCTTCGGGCTTCCGGGTATAGACATGCTCTGCGACCAGCGGGAATTCACTACCGCCAAGCAGGCCCAGTCGGCGGCCAGGCAGTACGGTTACCCCGGGGTGCTTTCGGAACTCTACGGGGTTACTAACTGGGACTTCGATTTCAGGGGCCACAAGCTCCAGGGGGACTGGCAGGCTGCCCTGGGAGTAACCGTGCGGGTGCCCCATCTCTCATGGGTTTCAATGAACGGCGAAGCCAAACGGGATTACCCCGGGACCTTCAACTACCAGGCGCCGTGGTACAAGGAATATCCTTATGTGGAAGATCACTTTGCCCGGCTCAATTCCGTCCTTACCAGGGGCAAAGCCGTTTCCCGCGTAGGGGTGATCCATCCTATCGAAAGTTACTGGCTCCACTGGGGGCCAAGGGAGAACACCCAGGCCATCCGTTCAGGCCAGGATCAGAATTTCCAGAATCTCTGCAACTGGCTCCTCAGGGGGCTTATTGATTTCGATTATATCTGCGAATCCACACTGCCGGGTCTTTGCAATCCCGGGGAGGTTAAAAAAGACGCCTTCCCTGTAGGAAAGATGCGTTACGAAACCGTCATTGTTCCGGGCCTTGAAACCATACGGGCCAGCACCCTGGACCGGCTTGAGGCGTTCAGGAAACAAGGCGGCAGGCTTATCTTCCTGGGACCGCCCCCGAAATACACCGAAGCTTCGGAAGACTCCAGAGCGGCGAAACTCTGGGAGCAGAGCGAGCATATCGGTTTTGACAGGCTGACCATTCTCAGCGCCCTGGAAAACACGCGGGAACTGCTTATCCAGGACAGTTCCGGCGCCAGGACCGAAAAGCTTTTATACCAGCTCCGGGAAGAGGGGGACTCGCGGTGGCTCTTTATCGCCCAGGCGGACAAGGCCTGGAATCCCGATATACCCAGGGGCTTTGATTACCGCATCCGTATCCGGGGAGCCTGGGATCTCGTAAAGTACGATACCCTGAAAGGGGAAATAATCCCCCTTAAGGCCGAAGTTTCAGACGGCTGGACGGCCCTTACGCTACGGATCTGGGATCATGACAGCCTCCTCCTCAAGCTGGCAAAACCCGGAACAGCCGGAGCGAACGCCCCAGGCGCTGCGGACCTGAATGCCGCGGTTTCAGGCGCCCGGCATCAGGTCTTTACCGGTCCTGTACCGATAACCCTTGACGAGCCTAACGTCCTGCTCCTGGATATCGCCGAATACGCGCTGGACAACGAGGCGTTCAGGCCCTGTGAAGAGATACTCAGGCTGGACAACGCTTTGAGGCGGGAACTGGGCTGGCCCAACAGGGGCGAAGCCTTCGCACAGCCCTGGGTGGAACACGATTCGTCAACGCCCCATATCCTGAAGCTCCGCTACACCTTCGAAAGCGATGTCGTCATTTCGGGAACCGAACTGGCCCTTGAAAACGCCGCAGCCTCCAAAGTGAGCCTCAACGGCAAGGCCGCAGGCCCGGTGCAGGGCTGGTATACGGACAAGTGCATCGGGAAAGTCAAACTCCCGGACATCATCAAGGGAAAGAACACGCTGGAGGTTTCTTTCCCCTATGGCCGCAAGGTGGATGTCGAAGCCTGCTTCATCCTTGGGGATTTCGGCGTTACTTTGCAGGGGACCAGGGCGGTCCTGACCGAACCGGTCCGGGCTCTGGGATTCGGCGACATAACCCGGCAGGGCCTTCCCTTCTACGGCGGCAACGTATGCTACCACCTTGAGGCTGAGAGCAAAAACGGTTCCCTGGTAATCGACGCCACGTCCTACCGCTTCATGCTCCTCAAAGTCAAGGTAGACGGAACGGACAAGGGGGTTATCGCTTACGCCCCTTACCGGCTCGTTGTGGAAGGGCTTTCTCCGGGAAAACACAAAGTGGATATCACCGGCTTCGGCTGCAGGGTCAACACCTTCGGCCAGCTCCACAACAACATGGGGCACGAGGGCTACTGGTGGGGACCCAACTCGTGGCGTACCGAAGGCCCTGCGTGGAGCTATGAATACCAATTCTGGCCCCAAGGGATCCTGAAATCCCCTGAAATTTTTTAAAAACTCTATTGACATAAGGGGGTAAATTTCGCATTGTACCCATAGATAATAGTATGCTTGAAGGAGGTGCTATCCACAGATAGCTTGGAGAACTAGATTGAAAGGAAGCAATGTGGTCATCGGAGGTGTTTCCAAATCCTTTGGCGACTTTAAGGTCTTAAATGACATAAACCTGGCTATCCAAAAGGGAGAATTTTTCTCTCTTTTGGGGCCTTCCGGGTGCGGCAAAACAACCCTCCTCCGGATACTGGCGGGGTTTGAAAGCCCCGATTGCGGCGAAGTTACTATTGATGGGACTGACGTGCTTCCCTTGCCTCCAAACCGCCGGCAGGCCAACACGGTCTTCCAGAATTACGCTTTGTTCCCTCATCTGACTGTTTTTGAAAATGTGGCTTTTTCCCTGAGGCTCAAGAAATGCTCCAAAAGCGAAATCATTTCAAAAGTAGGGGATTATCTTAAACTGGTGCAGCTTGAAAATCATGCCTACAAGAAGCCCAACCAGCTTTCAGGGGGCCAGAAGCAGCGGGTAGCCATAGCCCGGGCGCTCATCAACGAACCCCGGGTCCTCCTTTTGGACGAGCCGCTTTCCGCTTTGGACGCCAAACTGCGCCAGCACATGCTCATCGAACTGGACCAGATCCACGACAAAATCGGCATTACTTTCATATATGTTACCCATGATCAGCAGGAGGCCCTTTCGGTCTCGGACCGCATTGCGGTGATGAACCTGGGGAACATCCTGCAGGTAGGCACCCCTCATGAAATCTACGAGAGCCCTGCTACCGACTTTGTGGCCCGGTTCATCGGCGAAACCAACCTCTTTGACGCTACAGTGGCCAAAGTGGACAAGCTGGACCAGCCCCTGCTCCCAACTATCGCCGCGCCGGCTGAAACTGAGTACATGGCGGAACTGGACATTCCCGAGCTGGGCCGCATCAAGGTAACGACTGTGGACGAGATCGAAAGCGGCCAGAAAGTGTGCTTTACTATCAGGCCAGAAAAGATCGTTATTTCCAAGGAAAAACCCTCTACCAAACGGGGGGATATCAACCTCCTCCAGGGGCTGGTAGACGAACCTATCTATTCGGGCTTTCAGACCAAATTCTACGTGAAACTGAGCGATTCGGTCCTTGTCAGGGTCATCAAGCAGCACGCCAACTACTCCGACGAGGGCCCGGACATAGTCTGGAAAGACCATGTGTACCTTTCCTGGAGCGCCAACGACGGTTATATCGTAGGCGTCAAAACTACCAAGGAAGGGGAATAATGGCTGTCCGGAAAAACTACGGCCCGATGTATTCCTTCCCTATGGCCGCATGGTTTACGGTTTTTTTCCTCGCGCCTATTATCATCATCGTGCTTTACAGTTTCCTCAAAAAGGGGCTGTACGGCGGCGTGGAATGGCAGTTTTCCATGGACGCCTACAGGAATCTTGGGAACCCCAGCTTCCTGACCATTACGGGCAGGACCATCGCCACCTCTGTAACTGCCACGATAATTACCATCCTGATTGCGCTCCCGTGCGGTTACTGCATGGCCCGGAGCAGGAACCAGACCCTGCTGCTGCTCCTCATTATCATCCCCTTTTGGACCAACTTCCTTATCAGGGTTTTCGCATGGATGAACATTTTGGGCAACAACGGCTTTATCAACGAACTGCTTATGCGGCTTAACCTGATAGAGGATTATATCCCTTTTATATACAACCAGCAGGCGGTTACCCTGGTGCTGGTGTACATGTACCTGCCTTACGCCATACTTCCCCTCTTTGCCACGATTGATAAATTTGATTTTTCGCTCCTTGAAGCCGCCCGGGACCTGGGAGCCAGCAAGCTCACGGCGATACTAAAAGTACTCCTTCCTAATATAAAGAGCGGGCTTTTTACAGCCGTGCTTTTTACGTTCATCCCGATCTTCGGCGCTTACGCCGTGCCCCAGCTCGTTGGCGGGAAGGATTCTTACATGCTGGGCAACATCATCGCCGACCAGATCCTCAGATCCCGGAACTGGCCCCTGGCATCGGCGATCTCCATGGTCCTTACGGTAGTTACTACCGCAGGGGTTCTTATTATGATGAACATACAGCGCCGGGAGGCGGCGCGTCTTACGGATGTGAAATCGGCTGACACGGCCCGGACGGCAGGCAGTACAGGAGCGGCGGCATGAGCGTGAATTTCAAAAACATGGTCCGCAGCGTCATTACGTCCATAAAACCGGCGCAGGGTTCCTCAGGCGAAGCGGCGCGGCACGCGAAACGGGCGATTAAGAAAAAATTCTCTTTTTCCCAGACTGTTTTTGCCGTTACCATGGTCTTTCTCTTTCTGCCTCTGGTAATTCTGGTGCTCTATTCGTTTAACGAATCCACCAGCATGAGATGGACGGGCTTTTCCCTTAGGTGGTACGAGCGGCTTTTTTCCGAACGGGAACTCTGGCGCAGTTTCTGGAACAGCGTGCTCGTGGCGTTTGCGTCTGCCGTTTCAGCTACGGTCATAGGGACTTTCGGCGCCATCGGGGTCAACTGGTACCGCTTCCGGCTGCGCGGGTATGTGCAGACCATTTCCTTTCTGCCTATGATACTGCCTGAGATTATCATTGGCGTGTCCCTTTCCATCTTCTTTGCCGGCGCAGGCATTCCCCTGGGGCTCTTCACCATCTTTATCGCCCATACTTCATTCAACCTGCCCTTTGTGTTCCTCATGGTCATGGCCAGGCTGGATGAATTCGACTTTTCCATTATCGAAGCCGCACACGACCTTGGGGCCAACGAATACCAGACCCTGGTTAACGTGACCCTTCCTATATGCATGCCCGGCATCATTTCAGGGATGCTGACGGCGATCACCCTTTCACTGGAGGACTTTGTTATCACTTTCTTTGTAGCCGGCCCGGGTTCATCAACCCTGCCTATCTTCATCTATTCGGCTATTACCCGCAAAGGAGGGGTAACCCCGGTAATCAGCGCCCTTTCGGTGGTGATGATCCTCGGTACGGTGCTCCTCACCTACTTGCTCAGAAATTTTCTGAAAT
The DNA here is from genome assembly GCA_031281855.1 of Treponema sp. GTDB lineage: Bacteria > Spirochaetota > Spirochaetia > Treponematales > Breznakiellaceae > JAITEW01. Next base: position 3,068 of record JAITEW010000137.1, on the reverse strand, counting down.
ATATCGCTGCGAAATAGAAACCTGCTTTTTAAGAAGCGTTGGTTTTTATATATTACAAAGAACTTCCGGTAAAGCCGGAAGAGTTTCGAGGAGGAAGAAATGAGAAGGAACATCATCTTTCTTGCGGTCTTGGCGGCGCTTATTATGCCCGCCATGGTATTTGCAGGCGGCGGTTCGGACAAGAATAGGCTCTATATTTACAACTGGACCTATTATACCCCCGATTCGGTGATCGAAAAATTCCAGAATGAGTACGGCGTCGAGGTGATCTACGATGAATTCGCCAGCAACGAGGATATGTACGCCAAACTCAAAGCAGGCGGTTCAGGTTACGATATCGTGTTCCCTTCGGGGGACTATGTCGCCATCATGATCAACCAGGGCATGCTGGAAAAAATTGACAAGTCCAAGCTCCCTAACCTCAAAAACGTGGACCCCGAGGTGCTCAGGAAGGCGACTTACGATCCCGCAATGGACTATTCGGTTCCCTACTACTGGGGAGCTGCGGGTATCGCCGTAAACACCGCAAAAGTGCCCAGTTTTGACCGCAGTTGGTCCATCTTTAGCCGCAGCGATCTCAAGGGCAAGATGACCATGCTCGACGATATGCGGGAAGTCATGGGCGACGCCCTGGTCCATCTGGGTTATTCAGTGAACACCAGGAACTCCAGGGAAATCGCCGCTGCGAGGGATCTCATCAACAGCCAGTGGAAACCCAACCTGACCAAGTTCGACGCCGAAGCTTTCGGCAAAGGGTACGCCAACGGCGAATTCTGGGTAGTCCAGGGCTACGCCGAGGTAGTTTATGAAGAAATCGCCGACAACGAACAGCTTATGAAGGATACGGTCTTCTTCATCCCCCCTGAAGGCGGCCCTGCGTACATCGACAGCATGTGCATTCTCAAAGGCGCCAAGCACCAGGATCTGGCCTACAAGTTCATCGACTTTATCCACAGGCCGGAAATCTACGCCGAATTCTGCGACGCCTTCGGCTTCCCGGCCACCGCCAACGCCGCTGCCAGGCAGTACAAGAAGGGCAACACCTGGTATCAGGCCGAAGAACTGACGCGCACAGAACTCAAAGACGACCTGGGCGAAGCCCTGGAACTCTACAACGACGCCTGGTTCAATTCAATCAGAGTCGGCGAATAAGCCCTAAACTTGACCCGCAAGCACGCATCGAAGCCCCGGGAGCGGTGGAAAACCCCGGGAAAAATGCTTGTAGAGTCCGCTCCCGGGATTTCACCAAATGCGGGTCAAGTTTAGCCCTCTTGGGTGAGGATTAGCCGAGTAAAAACCCTCTCGCTATTAATAACCTGCAAATTAATAACCTGCAAACAAAAGCGCCCGCCCTGCCCGGAGAGATCCCCCCGGGCAGGCTTACGGCGTCATACCAATAAAAGCGACGCCGGGGCGTCCGTAAAAGAAGGCGAGGCCGTCTGGCCTGCATGGGGGATCCCCCCTCGGGGTCCGGCAGGCGGGATTTTCGCAGCAACAGGCTTGCGGTATTCAGCCATTCAGATCATAATCAGAATAAAGGAGCATAGAAGGAGCATATATGAACAAATTTGATCCCCTGAGTTTGTCTGAATTTGCCCGGTATTACGGGTTCCATTACGATCACATCGATCCTATCGGCCTGGTTGAGGATGTACTTATTGACATGGAAAAAGGATTGAAAAACCAGACCTCAAGCCTTGCGATGATCCCGGCTTATATCAGCCCTGTAACCCGTACCCCTCCGGGCAAGACCGTTATCGCCCTTGACGCAGGGGGGACCAATCTCAGAGCGGCGCTGGTTACATTTGATGAAAACGGCAAGGCCGTTGCCGGTGAAAGCCGGAAGGCCCCTATGCCCGGCGCCTCGGGCCGTCTGGACGCTCCTGCTTTTTTTGACAGAATCGCCGAAGTTACGGCGCCTCTTATCGATCAGGCTTCGGGCACTATCGAGGGCATAGGTTTCTGTTTCTCGTATCCCATGGAAATAACCAAAGACGCTGACGGCATACTCCTGGCTTTCAGCAAAGAAGTGGACGCGCCCGATGTTATCGGCAAAGCCATAGGCCAGGGACTCCGGGACGCCCTTGGGAGGAGAAACGTCAAGGTTCCGGGCCGCATCGTGCTTCTTAACGACACGGTGGCCACCCTTCTTTCGGGCCTTTCCGAGCTTCCGGTCCACGGCGGCCTCCGGAAGGGTGAAGACCGTTACGGCGTTCCTGGCGGCCCTGTGGTGGGCTTTATTCTCGGGACCGGCTTTAACACCGCTTACCCTGAACGGAGAATCCCTAAAATCGGCTTTGATTCATCTGAGAATCCCCAGATTGTCGTCTGCGAATCCGGCAATTTCGCCCACCGCTACATGGGTTCCCTGGACAGGGAGTACGACGCTACTACCAAAAATCCCGGAGGCTATACACTGGAAAAGGCCGCTGCCGGCGCCTACCTGGGCCCCCTTACGTTCCACATCCTCAAGCAGGCAATAAAAGACGGGGTCCTCAAATTCGGAAAGTCCGGTGAATTCCTCGCGTGGCCCACGCTCCAGACAAAGGACCTCAACGCATTCATGCACGAACCCCTGGCCATGCAGGGCCCTATTGGCGCCCTTTTCGGCAAAGATGAACGCGGCGCTCTGGCAAGCTTCGTCTACCTCACGTCTATCGTTACCCAGCGGGGCGCCCTCCTTGCGGCGGCGGCAGTCGCAGGCGCTGTTGAGAAAGCCGGTTCAGGCTATGACCCCTTTGTTCCTGTCCGTGTCGCCGTAGAGGGCACCACGTATCTTATCTACAAAGGCATGCGGGCAGCCCTGGAATCCTATCTCCATGTTATGCTGAACAAAGGCAAGCCTCGTTCTTACGCCATAGCCCCTGTGGAACAAGCGTCCCTGTTCGGCGCGGCTGTAGCGGCGCTGTCGAAATAAACTCGTCTGACAGGCCGGGGGGGCTCTCTCCTGGACTGTCAGCGTGTAATGCGGGTCAGGTTTAGCGCAGATCGACTTTGCATGCTTCCAGTTCCCTGAGCCTGGCGCTTTCCACCTTTACATGGAGGTTCTTTTCCTGTGTCGGGATTAC
>JAITEW010000109.1 GCA_031281855.1 Treponema sp. | reverse complement strand
GATCCCCTTTTCGGCGCAAGGCCCCTCAAACGGACCATACAGGCGGACCTGGAAAATCCCCTGGCAAAGGCCATTATTTCCGGGAAAATTAAAGAAGGGGATCTAATCACCGCGGACAGGAACGCTGCCAATGACGGCGAAGCCTTGAGCTTCAAAAAAACCGCCAGGGCTTGAAGCCTTTCGGCACGAATAACCGGTTTCGCTTTTTCTCCGTCTCTGGTACAATTCAGTAAGGAGTGCTTATGTCGGAAAAAACTATTCCTTCCCGTGCGGAAGCTGCAAAAGAGAATACCTGGGATCTGTCAAAACTTTTCTCCGGTGACGAAGAGTGGAACGCTGGGCTTGCGGAATTTGAAAAGGATGCCGAAAAGATCCCCTCTTTCAGGGGGACTCTTGGGAATTCAGCGGAGAACCTGGCGGCGTGGCTGGACTTCAGCCGGGACCTGGGCATCCTGGCGGAACGGCTGGGGTACTATGCCGAACTCAGGCAAACTGAGGACGAAGGGGACAGCGGCGCCCGTACCATGACGGGCAAGTACACAATGGCGGCATCGAAGGTCCAGGCGGCATCGGCCTGGGCGGATCCTGAGATTATGGCCATACCGGACCAGACTATCCTTGCCTATATGGCCCATCCGGGACTTTCGGAATACAAGATCTACCTCAAAAAGCTGCTCCGCCACAAACCCTATATTCTGAGCGATAAAGAGGAGCGCATCATCGCGCTCTACAACGAAGGGGAAGGGCTGAGTTCTGACGCCTTCTCGGTACTGACCAATGTGGACATGGACTTCGGCGTCATCGACACCCCTGAAGGGAAGCGGCCCCTCTCGCAGTCCACATGGTCGGTGTTTATGGAAAACCCGGACAGGGAACTCCGCAGGACCGTTTACGAAACTTTTTACCATCATTTCGACGCCCACCGGAATACCCTGGCCAGCCTCTACGCCGGTTCGGTAAAGCTGGATGCGATAAAAGCGCGGATCAGGGGTTTCCCTTCAGCAAGGGCCGCGGCGCTCTTCCCTGACGACGTGCCTGAATCGGTGTATGACAACCTCATCGGCACTATCGGCAAAAACCTCGGGCCCCTGCACCGCTATTACAGCCTGCGGAAACGGGCCCTTAAGCTTCAGGAACTGCGGCACTACGACGTGTATGTTTCCCTGGTTCCTAAGGCGGTAAAAAACACTTCCTGGAACGAAGCTGTGGACATTGTTTCCAAGGCCCTTGCTCCTTTAGGCAATGAATATGTGGGCGCCCTCAGATCGGGGCTTACAGGCCGCTGGGCCGACCGTTACGAAAACAAGGGGAAACGCTCAGGCGCTTTCTCTGCAGGCAGTTTCTCAGGAGATCCCTATATACTCATGAATTACAAAGACGATTCTGTAAGGGACATCTTTACTATGGCCCATGAAGGGGGCCACTCTATGCACTCCTGGTATTCAGCCAGGAACAACCCCTTTATGCACTACAGTTACACCATCTTCGAAGCCGAGGTGGCCAGCACTTTTAACGAGGAACTGCTCTTTCGCTACCTCAGGGATACTGCGGGTTCAAAGGAACTAAGGCTCTACATAACCGAAAGGCGGGCGGACGAGATCCTGGCTACCCTTTACCGCCAGACTATGTTCGCTGAATTTGAAAAACGCAGCCACGAGCTTGAAGAAGCAGGCACGCCGCTTACCGTGGATCTGCTCCGGGCCGAATACCGGCAGCTCCTGGAAAAATACTTCGGCCCTGAGATGGTGTTTGAAGCTGAAAGCGATCTTGAAGGCTTGCGCATCCCCCATTTCTACCGGGCCTTCTATGTGTACAAATACGCCACAGGCATCTCAGCGGCCCTGGCCCTGGCGGAGCGGGTCCTTTCAGGAGGGGGGGGAGAACGGCAGGATTATTTCAGCTTCCTCAAATCCGGCGGCTCCCGCTTTCCTATTGAGTCCCTCAAGGTAGCAGGCGTGGACATGTCCTCCCCGGCTCCGGTGGAAGCGGCGTGCCGGTCTTTCAACAGCCTGGTAGAGGAACTGGAAGCATCATTATCATAGGAGCGCGGTATGAAGCCCCCGAAGAAAACTGAAGCAATGAACCGTGACGAACTGGCTGCCTATATCGATCAGTCGGTGCTCAAGCCCGAATTCACGCAGGACGAAATACGCCGCTATATCCGGGAAGGCATAGACTTCAAATGTAAGACAGTGTGCATCAACCCCGCGTCCCTCCCTATAGCCCTGGAACTCTGCGCAGGCACAAAGACAGGGATCTGCGTAGTCTGTGACTTTCCCTTCGGCCTTAGCAGCACGGAATCAAAGCTGGCACAGGCCGAAATCATCCTTAAAAGCAGTATCGCGGACCTCGACATGGTAGCCAATTACGGCTGGATTAAGAGCGGGCTTTGGGACAAACTGGAGGCCGAAATCAAGGCGGCAGCGGATCTCTGCCATAAGCACGGGACTATCCTCAAGGTCATTCTTGAAACCGACGCCCTTACTGCCTGGGAAACCGCGAAAGCCACTGATGCGGCATGCCGGGCAGGGGCGGATTTCGTGAAAACGTCCACCGGATTCTTTACCGGAACCGGGGCCAGAGGCGCAACCCCTGAGATCATCAGAGTGATGATCGAAGCCGCCAAAGGCCGCTGCAAGGTAAAGGGGTCCGGAGGCATACGTACCCGGGAACAGTTCTTTGAACTCATTGATCTGGGCATAGACCGCATGGGCATAGGTTATAAATCGACCCCTGTGGTACTGGGTTAGCGCGGCGGCGGTTCTTTGTGTCAGGAACCGCCAGCAGGCCGTTTTTTCGCTCCTCAATTCCCCCCTGAGTGCCGTAATTTTCCCTAAGTTGTTCTTTATCCCCCTACACACACCAGTTAAACACAATGGGGGGCTAAACTGGTTAAAA
>JAITEW010000086.1 GCA_031281855.1 Treponema sp. | reverse complement strand
CGGCCTGCTGCGCCGGGGGGCCAATACTATTACCGTAGAGGTGGTAAACACCCTGGCCAAGGCGCTGGGGGATAACGTATTCGACCGCGGAACGGCCCAGGAACCTGCCGGGCTGCTCGGGCCGGTATCCCTCTATTATTAAGCGCTAGCGGCGCTGCCGTGTTCTTTTGGGCTTCTTTGAAGCTTCCCGGGCCTTTGGCGGGGCTCCCAGGTTTTTCACCTTTTCAATTTCATCCCGTATAGCGGCGGCTTGTTCGAATTCAAGGTTTTTCGCGTGCTCAAGCATCTCGTTTTCCAGCGCCGCGATGAGCTTTTTCCGCTGTTCAGGCACCAGGATATTGTAGGATTTTTTAAGCACCTCGATGGAGACCGCCGCGGCGTCGTGTTCCTCCACTGAATGGCGCTCAAGAATGTCGGCTATAGCCTTTTTCACGGTACTCGGCGTGATGCCGTGCGCCTTGTTGTACTCCATTTGTATTTTGCGGCGCCGGTTGGTTTCGGTAATAGCCGCGGACATAGCGTCGCTCATGCGGTCGGCGTACATGATAACCTTGCCGGCTGCGTTCCTGGCTGCGCGGCCGATGATCTGTACGAGGCTTGTAAGCGAGCGCAGGAAGCCTATTTTATCGGCGTCCAGAATCGCGATGAACGAAACTTCCGGCAAGTCGATGCCTTCCCGCAGGAGGTTGATCCCTACGAGGATATCGAACTCGCCGCTCCGGAGCTGGGTGAGGATCTCCACGCGCTCGATGGTTTCAACTTCGCTGTGGATGTACCTGACTCTGAGGCCCAGCCCTGAAAGGTAATCCGTGAGATCTTCTGCCATCTTCTTCGTCAGCGTAAGGATGAGGGACCGTTCGCCGGCTTTGATGCGCTTTTGTACTTCAGCGTAGATGTCTTCCATTTGGCCTTCGCTTGGGCGCACTTCGATTTCCGGGTCGAGGAGCCCTGTGGGTCTGATGAGCTGCTGGACTATCTGTTTGGATTGTTCCACTTCGGCCTTTCCGGGTGTGGCAGAAACAAAGATGGTTTTGTCCAGGCGCTCTTCGAATTCATCGTACCGCAGCGGGCGGTTGTCCAGCGCGCAGGGGAGGCGGAAGCCGTAATCCACAAGGTTTGTTTTGCGGCTCCTGTCCCCGGCGTACATGGCGCCTATTTGCGGCAGCGTTACGTGGCTTTCGTCGATAAAGGTAAGGTGTTCTTTCGGCAGGTAGTCGATAAGGGTGTCCGGGGCCTCTCCGGGCTTGCGGCCAGCCAGAGGCGCGGAGTAGTTTTCGATGCCCGGACAGTAGCCCATTTCCGTGAGCATCTCAATGTCGTATTCAACCCTGGTCTTGAGACGCTCGGCTTCCAGCATTTTTCCGGTTTTGATAAAGAATTCGTAACGCTCCGCCAGTTCCGCCTTAATCGCGTCCAGGGCGTTGTAGACCATATCCGCGGGCATGACGAACTGTTTGGCCGGGTAGATCAGCGCCCGGTCCAGTTCTTCGAGAATTTCCCCTGAAACAGGGTTGAAACGGCGTATCCGCTCCACACGGTCCCAGTCCAGGTCCACCCGGTAGGCCTCTTCCAGGTACGCCGGGTAGATTTCCAGAGTATCCCCTCTGCGGCGGAAACGGCCCCGTTCCAGGACCGCGTCGTTCCGCTCGTACTGAAGTTCCACAAAGCGGCGGATCAGGGCGTCTACATCGATAGTATCGCCTTTTGAAAACGTAGCGGTCATTTTCCTGTAGATTTCGGGAGTAGCCAGGCCGTAGATGCACGAGACCGTCGCCACGATAATCACGTCTTCCCGCTCCATAAGGCTTCTGGTGGCCGAAAGGCGCATCCTTTCAATCTCGTCGTTTATGGAAGCGTCTTTTTCGATATAAAGGTCCCGGATCGCGACATATGCCTCTGGCTGGTAATAATCATAGTAAGAAACAAAATACTCTACAGCGTTGTACGGGAAAAAGCCCTTGAACTCCCTGAAGAGCTGCGCAGCCAGTGTCTTGTTGTGGCTTATCACCAGCGTCGGCATCTGAACCGCCTCGATGATTTTGGCCATCGTGAAGGTTTTCCCCGACCCCGTGACCCCCTGGAGAACCTGGAACCGGCTGCCTTTCCTGATACCGGCGGCCAGGGACGCTATAGCTTCGCCCTGGTCTCCTGCGGGCTTAAAGGGCGATACTACCTCAAACGGACGCATTCGGACCTCACTTGTTTCCGGCATTGGCCGCTAAACTTGTCCCACATTGCGTTTAATCCGCCAGCCAAGCCCGGAGGCGACCCCCCGGGTAGGCTAGACGGCTGTCGCCTTTACTGGTATGACACCGTATGCCTACCCGGGGGGTCCCTCCGGGCTTGACTGGCGCTTTATCGCAGGTAGGCAGGGGTGGTTGGTCCGTAATTTGGCGTGAAATGCCGGGAGCGGGAAAAATTCCGGGAAAAACATTAAAAGACCCGAAGGGTCTTAGAATTCCCCGCCGGAGCGTATCGAAGATAGCGAAGGCAGATTCTACAAGCGTTTTTCCCGGGGTTTTCACCCGCCAACCGTCTGCGTCCGAACCGGTGAGGGCGTTGATGGATAAAGGCCACAGGGCGTGGGGTTCAATAAGGGTCGCTGTTTGGAGGAAAGTATCAAGCCTCCCTCCCGGCTTGTCAGGGGCTAATTGTGGGTCAAGTTTAGCATTGACCAGGGGGGTATCTTCCTTAAAAACGCTCATATCTGTTACCTTGTCTCTACTATACCCCAACAGGGGGCTTTTGTGAAGCAAAGGCGGCCTGTCAGCGCAAAAGACCTCCGGAACAGCGAGCTGCGGGTCCAGCTTAACAGAAAGGGCAGGCCTTACTGGCTAAACCCTGAAAGTCGTAAGAACGAACATAGTTCCTTCCCTGTTTTTGCCCCCCGATTCCGGTCCGTACTAGGCTCCGATTCCGGTCCAGAATACACTCCGATTAACTTCACTGCGACAAATGCGTCTGTCAGGCCGGGAGGAAGACCCTTGGGCAGGCTTACGGCGTCATACCAGTAACGGCGACGCCAAAGCGTCCGTAAAAGAAAGCGAGGCCGTCTGGCCTGCCCGAGGGTCTTCCTCCCGGCCTGGCAAGAAGGTTTTTTTCGCAAGTCAAGTTTAGTATTACTGGATAAACCCTGAGTATTGTGATATAAATGTATTTAGGAAACTTCAGGTTTTCAAAAATTGAGTCTTACGGAGGATTTTTATGAAAAAAGGTTTTGCGGCGGTTTTTGCGTTTGTTTTGGTTTTTGCCCTCGCGGGCTGCAAAAGCGCCGGGGAGAAACGTCTGGCCAGCGACCCCAGTATTCCCGAATTTGTAGCCAACCCGCCTGTGTCGGATGAGTATATTTACGGCGTCGGCAGTTCGACCCTGAACAACCTGACTTCCCAGCGGCAGCAGGCCCAGGCCCAGGCCAGGGCGGAGATTGCGGGCAAGATCAAGAGCGCAGTGGACCAGCTCGTTATCGACTATACCAGGGACGCGGGAACCCAGAACGATCAGGCTAACCTGTATTTCTTTGAATCTATCAGCAGGCAGATCACCAGCGCCGAGCTGCGCAACGTGGAATTTATCAGGAATGAAAAAACCGGTGATGGCGCTTTTTGGACCCTTGCGCGGATGAAGCGGGCGGACGCCCTTGACGACGCCGCTGCTGCGGTTCCCCAGGATGTTTATGAAAACGAGGCCGCAAGGTACGCCGAATTCAAGGCGAACGAGGCCCTCAAAATGCTGGATGAACAGCTAAAAAACAGGTAGGCTGTTTCAAAAGACGTAAAATCTAAGGAAGCTTGATAAGCAAAGCTTGTCTTTCCAGAAACTGAAGTTTCGGAACAGCTTCAACTGTTATATGGTAAGGTGTTTATATGAAAAAAGTCATTGTTTCAGCCGCCCTGCTGGCAGGGGGGCTTCTGTTTTCCGCCTGTTCTTCTATGCCCAAAGTGGACCGGGTAGACGCGTCGAGCCTTATAGACCTTTCAGGGTACTGGGACGACAGCGATGTCCGTATAGTATGCGAAAGCCTGATCAACGATTGCCTCAATTCGCCCAGGGTAGCCCAGTATATCCAGCAGTACTCTTCCCAGCATCCCGGAAAGCTGCCGGCTGTCCTGGTAGGCAGATTCGGGAACGATTCCAGCGAACACATTGATACGTCCATAATCGCCAAAAACATGGAAGTAGCGATTTTCAACAGCGGCAGGCTGGACTTTGTATCCGGCGGCGGCGTGCGGCAGGAGATCCGGGAGGAACGGCAGGATCAGCAGGCAAACGCCAGCGAGGAGACCGCCTCTGCTCTGGGGTATGAAACCGGGGCAAACCTGATGCTTACCGGCGTTGTCAAGTCCATTGTGGACCGCGCCGGGAAGACCACGGTGCGGTCTTACTTCGTCAGCGCGGAACTAACCAATATCGAAACTAATGGCCGGCTCTGGATGGGTGAAAACAGCGAGATCAAAAAAGTTATCAAGCAGTCCTCTTACCGGCCTTAAGGTCCGGAGTTTTGTTTAAAGTGAAAAAGACCGGGAGTGAAGGATGAAATGGCGCCGGACGCTGATTGCAGGGGCGTTTTTTTTCTTCTTTCTCTCCTGCGCCGGCGCTCCGGGCGCGTACCGGGAAATCGATCTGGGAATTCAGAACGGTTCCTATACGGGCGCCCTTGCTTCCATGGAAACAAAAGATGCGAAAAAAAACATCTACACGGGCAAGAATTTCATCCTCCTCTGCCTTGACCGGGGGATGATCAGGCATTACGCAGAGCTCTGGGAGGATTCTTCCCGGGATCTTGAAGAAGGGGAACGGCAGATAGAGGCCGCCTTTACCAAGAGCCTGAGCCAGGAGATAGCTTCCTATATCGTTAATGACAATACCAGGGATTACGCCGGTGAGGATTACGAGGATCTTTATATCAATGTTTTTAACGCCCTTAACTATTATCACCTGAACGATCTTGAAGGCGCTTTGGTGGAGATTCGCAGGGTGAATGAAAAGCTCCGGTATTTGTCGGACAAGTACGAGGCTGCTATTGACAAGGTCGTTGCGTCTAATAAAAATCTTTCAACCACGAATTATACGGTTACTGCTTCGAAGTTTTCCAATTCCGCACTGGCGCGGTATCTGGGGGTTCTCTTTTACAGGGGGAACGGGAATATGGATGATGCCCGGATCGATTTGGAAGAACTCAGGGAAGCCTATGCCCTTGCTCCGGATGTGTACCGCAACTCCCTTCCTTCGTCGCTGGACGGCGAACTTTTGGTACCCCGGGACAAGGCCCGGCTTAACGTGCTGAGCTTTACCGGCCTTTCTCCGGTCAAAGAGGGAGCGGACCGCATGATCCCCCTTCCTCTGCCTAGCCCCAATAACTGGGCCCGGCTTTCGCTGCCCCAGATGCTGGAAAGGCCGTCGGCAATACATTCGGTAGAGGTTGTCCTGGACAGCGGGGAACGCTTCGGCCTGGAATTGCTGGAGGATATGAGCGCAGTGGCCAGGGAGACTTTTAAGGCCAAGTACGACCTTATTGTATTAAAGTCCATAGCCCGTACTATTATAAAGGCAGGTACTGTTGCAGGTATCGGCGCTGCCCTGGACAGCGGAAACGACAGCGGCTGGGGCGTCCTTTTCAGTTTTCTGGGCAGGATCGCCGCGGACGTGAGCGAACAGGCGGATCTGCGGATCTCCCGGTATTTTCCGGGTTACGCCTATGCAGGGGGGGTCAATGTTGATCCCGGGGTCTATTCGGCGACAGTGAATTATTACGGTCTAAGGGGCCTGATTTCTTCCGACAGGCGGGAGAATGTTCTGGTAGAAGCAGGTAAACTGAACCTTATGGAGTTTGTATGTTTAAAGTAATTGTTTTTTTGCTAGCCTCTTGTCTGGCTTTATCTTTTTCAGGCTGCGCCGGTTCCGGGGCTGCGGAGCAAAAGAGATCCGCTGCCGATGAAGCTGCCGAAGCGGCCGCCGCGGCCCTGGCTGCCCTGGATAACGGCGGCGTCTATCCCTCAGGTTCCCCTGCTGCCGGTCCGGGGCTTTCCTCCCAGGCCGCTGCGGCGCAGGTGGAAAATCCCGGCAGTTTCCCGGAAGCCGCCCAGGTGCCGCAGTTGCAGCCCCAAAGCGCCAGGGACGCCGGAGGAAAGCCCGCCTGGGTGGACGCCCCTGATTCGGTGTACAGCAAGCAGCGTTATGTCGCCGCTGTGGGATTCGGCAGCGACAGGCGGCAGGCTGAGCGGAACGCCCTGGCCAACCTGACCGGGGTCTTCGGCCAGTCCATACAGGCGGAAATGAAAACCGTAAACAGCTACTCCGAGGCGGTCAGGACCGGGGCCATCCAGGCTGCGGAAAACAATACGGTACAGAACGCCATCACCACCTCTGCGGCGATGGATTCCCTGGTAGGCGCTGAGATCGCGGATGTCTGGTTTGACAGCAGGAGCACCTATTACGCCGCCGCTGTGATGGAGAAGGCGAAGACATCGGTGCTTTACGCCGACCTTATCCGTTCTAACGAACGCATCATAGCGGATCTCCTGGACATGAGCGCCGATGAAAGAAACACCCTCAACGGTTATTCCCGCTGCCTCCTTTCAGCCACTATCGCCGATGCCGACAGGGTCTACGCCAATGTGCTCACGTATGTAGGGAACACTTCGGGGATAAATCCCGGGGAGATGAAGAAAGGCGAAGAGTACCGGCTCCAGGCCGCGGAGATTGCCCGGAACATCCCTATAGCCGTCAGGGTAAACGGGGACAGATCGGACCGTATAAAGGCCGCCTTTTCAGGCGCTTTGAGCCGGCTGGGATTCAGGAGCGGCGGCGGCAGTTCACGGTACGTCCTTGAAGCTCAGCTCACTCTGACTCCTGCGGAGCTTCCGAACCAGCAGAACCGGTTCGTGCGCTACCTCGTGGACGCAGAGCTCAAGGACAGCGCCGGGGAATACGCGGTTCTGCTTCCTTACAGCGCATCAGGAAGGGAAGGCCACCTGAACCAGCCTGAAGCCGAGGAACGGGCCGTCAGGGCCGCGGAACGCAAGATATCAGACGAATTCGGGGCATCGCTGCAGGATTACCTTTCCACCTTGCTTCCCGGCAAGAAATAGGGTAGATTAAAGTGAAATGAGATGAAGGG
>JAITEW010000064.1 GCA_031281855.1 Treponema sp. | reverse complement strand
CGCATCTACTGGAATATTTTTCTGCCCCTGTCGGTGACGCCGATTGTTGTTATGGGCGCCGGTGTATTTCTCGGTTATTGGAACAGCTATTTGTGGCCCAGCATAACCATCAACGACAGAAGCCTCCAGCAGGTAATGCCTATTATTAGATCCTTTCAAACCGAGTACGGTATCGAATACGGAAGAGTCATGGCGGCAGGGACTATCGCCGTGATTCCGCCTATTATATTGTTTTCAATCTTCCAGAAATACATTGTTAAGGGATTTATTCTCTCAGGATTAAAGTAAATTCGAACCGAAGGTTCGTCTTCGTTTCCTCTTCCTGTCCGTGTGGTCCGTGGTTTTACGGCATTTCTAAGGCTTTCTCGATATACGGGCTTCGGAGCTGGCTGAGGGAACGGACCCGCCATTCGCCGGCCTCGGGGGCGGAGGCAAGAAAATCCCACAGCTCCCGGGCGGGCTTCTGCTTGCCAGCGGCGAAAAGGGCCGACCCAAGGTAGTAGGCGGTCCTGAAATATTCCGTCTCCTCCAGGAAGGCTTCAAAGCGGTTATTCCGCCGGATCTCCTCCATGAGGGCGCCCAGGGTGGTAAAGGTAAAATCAAAGCGGCCCCGGATCACTTCTTCTATTATAACGGTGTTTTGGATGAGGAAGGCAAACATCAGGTGTTCCGCCGCCGGAAGATGGCGGCTTGAGGAAAAGTAAAAGAAGCCTAAAAGCCTGTGGGCCCTTTCCACAGATGTATTGTTGTACCGGTAGAGGGTCAGAAAACGGCTCAGGCCGTCGTTTTCCAGCATTCTCGTCATGGCGGCCCGGCGTTGGTCCTGGTCCCAGAAGCTGTCCCTGACGGCCCCGTCCGGGCCGGTCCCTTCCAGGATCTCCAGAACTGTTTTTTCCATATCCTGGTATTCGGTCCTGAGCCGGTGTATATCCGCTATTTTGTAGAGGATTTCCACTTCAAAAGAGGGAATCTCCAGAAGATCCCGCCGGGCATAGGCAATTTGGTACTGCCTCAGGGCCAGAGCCAATTCTCCCTCGACCCTGTAGGTTTCGCCCAGCCAGTATTCGGCTTCGGGGTAGGCCTTAAGCCGGTCAAGCGCTTCCGGAACCCGGTTCGCCGATCCTCCCAGGGAAGCCTTGGGGAGCCGGTGGTAAAGCTCGTCCAGGGCGAGGGCCGCAGCGGACTGTTTGGTTTCGCTTATATAGGCCTCTACCCGTTCCAGGGAATCGCCGAAGCGCCTGACCTCGGGACGGGAAAGGAGGTTGATCATATCCTGTTCCATCCGGGAAAACTGGGCCTCCCGTGCTCTCCGGGCGTCGTCAAAGGCCACAAGGGCGTTCCCGTATGCGCCGTTACGGAAAAAGAGTTTCCCCTGCTCCAGGGTATACCACCAGGGACGGGTCTCCTGGGCAAGAAGGGGGACGGAGAAAAAGAACAAGGAACAAAGAGCAAGGAACAAGGAGTGCAGAGTGAAGGATAGAGGGTGGAGGGTGGAGGGTGGAGGGATGGGATTTTTGGTATACCGGCGGAAATAACTCAATCTAACCTCGCTCTTCTTGACCATACGCGAATTTAAAATTTTACCGCCAAGTCGAATAAATCAAAGAAGTAGAAAAAAAAGCTAAAAACACTTCTTTTCTCTTACTTGTTCGACTTTGCGGTTAAATTCTTTCCGGCAGGCTTTGCGGTCAAATTCGTTCCAGCTCCTCCCGGAAGGCTTCGTCGGCTTCGGCGGCATCTATGGTGCGGATGACCTCGCCCCGGCGGAAGATCAGGACCTTTTCCCCGGCGCCGGTTATACCCAGATCCGCGTGGCGGGCCTCTCCCGGGCCGTTCACCGCGCAGCCCATGATCGCCACGGTGATGTTCTTGTCCAGGCTGTAGAGGCGGTTCTGCCAGCGCTCGGTAAAGCCGTGGGTGTCAAAGCCGTTCCGGCCGCAACGGGGACAGGAAATGATAACCACCCCCCTGCGGTTTTCGATCCTGCCGTTCATGTCCTCAAGGGCGTTGAGGATCTCCCTGCCGGCGATTATCTCCCGCTCCATGGTATCCGAAAGGGAAACCCGGATGGTGTCTCCTATGCCCTCCCGGAGCAGGGCCATCAGGGCCGCAGTGTTCCGTACCACGCCGGCCACATGGGGGCCCGCCTCGGTAACCCCGATATGGAGCGGGACATCGGTACGCCGGGCCAGAAGCCTGTTCGCCTTTATAGTATCGGTAATTCCGGAGGCTTTCATTGATACCAAAACATCCTGAAAGCCGAATTCCTTAAAAACCGACAGCTCCCGTTCCGCGGCCTCTACCAGGGCTTCGGCCCTGTCCATTTCGCCGGCATCGACCTTGTGGCGGAGATCGCCGGGGAGGCTCCCGGCGTTGACGCCGATACGGATAGGCCTGGCCTTGGCCGCGGCCTTTTCCAGCACCGCCAGGACCTTGTCGGAACTGCCGATATTGCCGGGATTGATGCGGATCTTCGCTATGGGGTAATCAAGGCAGCGGAGGGCTATCCGGTGATCGAAATGAATGTCCGCCACCAGGGGAATGGAAACCATGGAAGC
>JAITEW010000018.1 GCA_031281855.1 Treponema sp. | reverse complement strand
TACAACACGGTTCATGAGGAGAAACCAGAATCAGAAGTTAAAACCGGAAATGAAAAGTTTGAGAATGAATAAATACAATTCAATTTCAAACTTGAATTATATGAGGCTGTTCCAAAACTTCAGCTTTTGGAACAGCTTCCTTAGATTTAAAGGAAAACCGGGCTTTTAGCCGGTTTTTCCAAGAACTTGTTCAAAACTAACCGAGTTTTGGAACAAACTCATATAACTTTGTAATTAAAGTTTCGTATGAGACTTTAGAAATATGTCGGCGGACATTAAAACGTAAAGAGGTTTTTTATGAATAAGAAACTTGTTTTTCTGGGAAACTTTTAAGATGTGTTATACGCCCTCAGAAAGTAGAAGTTTGTTGAATAAGCGCATAACGGGTATTTCTGCCTGAGGATGTACCGTATATTCCGCCAAGAAACAACTATCCTCTATTACCATCCTCAGCCGCCCGGAACCGTCCGGGCGTTGCCGGTCTGGGCCTGGCCTTTGAGAACCCGCTCAAGGAGTACCGAGTAAACCGGGCGGGAACCGATGAGATCGGCAGCCACGAAGGCGGAAAGGGAAACCAGTACCAGATTGCCCAGGTGGTTAAAATTGCCGCTCATCTCCAGGATGAGGATTATACCGGTAACCGGAGCCTTCACAACGCCGGAGAAAAAAGCGGCCATTCCCAGAATGAGGAAATTAATGGCCTGGCTGTGGTCTATGAACCCGAAATTGGCGAGGGCTTCCCCCAGGCTGTCCCCGGCCAGAGCCCCGCAGGCCAGGAGAGGAAGGAAGATACCCCCGGCGGTTCCCGATCCGTAGCAGAGGGCGGTAAAGATAACCTTTCCCGCAAAAAGGACGAGGAGAATTCTGACAGGCTGGGACCCGGTTGAAAGAGCCTCAATAAGATTATGCCCCCCTCCGGTAATTCCCGCGAAATAAAATCCCAGGGGGATCGATATCAGCAGGGGAATCACCGGGCGGACAAGCTGGGGAATTTGCAGCCTGTCGTAAAGGCCGAGGAAAAAATAGAGTGCCCTTTTGAACAGGTCTCCCAGAAACCCGCAGAGAATCCCAAGAAGAATCACCCAGTGAACTTCCGTCAGGGGCAGAACCGCAATCTGCCGGAAATCGAAGATCGGCTTTAAGCCGAAAAAATACCCTGCCACAGCATCGGCCGTCATAGAGGCCCCCATTACGCAGGCCAGAAAGAGGGGAGAAAAAAGAGGCTGCAGCTCTTCCAGCACAAAGAGCACTCCCGCCAGAGGGGCGTTGAAAGCCGCCGCAATTCCCGCCGCCGAAGCCGCCGCGATAAGAACTTTCCGTTCCTTGCGGCAGCGGCGGAAAACCGAAAGCACCCCCTGGCCCACATAGGCCCCGATTTGGATGGAGGGGCCTTCCCTTCCCAAGGACAGGCCCGCGCCTATGCCCAGGATTCCGGCGGTTATTTTGAGAGGCAGTTCCGAGGACCAGTTCAAAACCAGCTTCCGGTCCAGGGCGCCCTTAATCTGGGGTATGCCGCTTCCCTTGATCATAGGCCGGAATTTCGAAGCCCAGCCGAGAAACAATCCCGCCGCCACAAGGGCCAAAATCCAGAGCACAAGATTATAAACCGGAAGGGTCCGCAGGGCTTCGTATATGCCCTGCCTGAGGGTATCGGCCCGGCTCAGGGTATATCTGAAAAACACAACCACAAAACCTGTGCTAAGGCCGATAACAAGGCTCTCAACAATCACCGCCAGCCGGGAATTATACCACCTGCCGGCATGGTCCGGCGCGGAGAACAAAGATTTCCGCATACCGCGTAATCGTATCGTAAACAGCCCGGCTCCGCAAGGGAACCGGGCAAGAGCGCTTACGTTGAGTTACTGGCCTTCGTAAGGGTTTTTCTTGAGGAATTCGTTGAACTGCCGTTCCGCCTCGGCAGCAGCTTTGGCAAAACCGGCTTCGTCAAACCGCCTTTGGATGTTCACCACTTCCGCTTCAAGGTTGGAATAAACGCCGCAGTTAACAGCCAGTTGATAGGAATTAAGATCGTTGAGCTTCGCCATTTCGCTTTCTACCGCGTCGCTGACAAAGGAAAAGCCCGAAGTGGGAAATTTGTAGAATGTGCTGGCATCGCCGGCGGCGAGGGTTACTTTAAGAACGTCGTCGGGCATGTTTACCGGGAAACGCAGCAACTGGGGATTCAGGGCAAGGATATAATTGGGGAACCCATAGGCATCGCTTGCGGGATTAAAATTCGCGGGAGTGTCCATTTTGTCGTTTCCCACAGGAATCCAGTTTTTACCCGGAATGCCGTAAGAGAGAAGATCGTAATGGTTACGGTCGCTGTAGATCCATTCCATAAAATCCATCACCTTGTTCAGGTTCTTTGAGGTACTCGGGACAGCCAGGAAATTCCAGGCGTTAAAACCCGACCCTTCGGTTTTCTTCATATTAAAACGGAAGTTGGGCGACCAGATCCAGACCCCCAGTTCCGCGTTGGGCAGGGAGGCTTTCAGGCTGTTTTGTGTCGAAACAAAGCCGCTGGCATTCCCATGAAAGGCTGCGGCCCTTCCGGCATAAAATCTGGCCTCCCGGTCTTTATCGTTCAGGGGATCGCTGCCGATATAACCTTTTTGATACCATTCCTGGGAATGTTTGGCGCCGAAAAGGGGATCTTCGTTGGCATAGGGGCCCTTTACCATACTGCGGTATTTGGGGTCCATGGCAGGGATAAAATGCCGGGAAACATAGGCTTTCCCGTCGTCGCCGATAACAACGGAGAAAGGAGTCCCTGAAATGTTATCGGTATTATGCTGAGATGTCTGCGGAGTATCACGGATCATCCCTGCCCACCACCACGCAGGCAGCCCCTCGAGGGTAACAAAGGGCTGCATGGCCGTTTCGTTCTTCTTTATGGCTTCAAAGTACCGTATGAGGTCGTCATAGGAATTAATTTTGCCGATGCCGTACTTGTCCGCCAGATCCTGGCGGTAGAATATGCCCTCAGTGCCCTGGCCAAAGCCATCGGCAAAAGGAACGGCGTATACGTGGGTTTCGCCTTTAGCGTCTGCGAAGCTGTTGGCATCCAGGTAATCCTTCTGGAAGTATTTTTTCAGCCCCGGATATTGGTCGTTGTTAAAGAAGGAATCGAGGTTGGTAAGGAGGCCCTGGGAGATCATCTGCTGCATGGAAGGGTTGGTCCACTGGGCCACAAAAGCGCCGTCAAGCTGTTCGCCTGCGGCAATCCGTAAGGAGATCTTCTGCCCAACGTCGGTAAATTCAGTAAAAACATAGTTGATGCGGATATTGAGGGTACTGTCAGTCTGTTTGTAGACTTCCTCAAGCACAGCGTCAAAGCCGTTAGGCGGGATCGATGGCGAAGGGCCCAGAAATTCCAGGGTTGTACGCCTTGGCGCGCTACCCGGCTGGCTGCCCCCTCCGGCATAAACCACAGCGGCTGCCATAAGCATAAGGGCCGCCAAAAACAAAACGCGGAATCTTCGAGAGTTGTTTCTTTTCATAAAATCCTCCAAAAAAATATTTGCACCGGCATATATGCCGTTTGCATACCTAACCTTTAACCGATCCGATCATAATGCCCTTGATAAAATACTTTTGAAGCAGCGGATAAAGGAGCACGATAGGGCCGATGGAAACCATTGCCGTTGCGAGCCTTACCCCAAGGGTCGGAATCGCCACGTTGCCCAAGGCCTGCCTGGCCATGGGGTTCATGGAGGAGCTTAAAAAGTCCGCCTGCTGCTGGAGCCGCATGATCAAAAACTGAAGGGTAAAAAGTTCCCGTTTGTCGATATAGAGCAGCACCTTGTACCATTCGTTCCAGTAACCCATAGCCGCAAAAAGTCCGATAGTCGCCAGAATTGGTTTTGCCAGAGGCAGAATAATGGACCAGTAGATCCTAAGCTCGTTGGCGCCGTCTATTTTTGCCGATTCCGAAAGGGACTGAGGGATGGAAGCGAAATAATTCCGCATCAGGAACATATTGTAGGCGTTAAGGGCTCCGGGAATAATGAGCACCCAGATGCTGTTCCGCATATGCAGTAAGCGGGTAGTCAGGATGTAGTTGGGCACAAGGCCGCCGTTAAAAAGCATGGTGAAATAGGCGAAAAAAGCTATCCTGTGGCGGTATTTGAGGGCCGGAACAGACAAGGGATACGCCAGGGAAGATGTGAGCAGCAGGGTCAGGCCGACGCCGGCGGCAGTGGTGGCTATGGTAACGAGGTAGGCGCTCATAACATCGTTGGTGCCCGTAAAAATCACCTTATAGCTCGTAAGGTCGAAGTCCTTTATCCAGAGCCGGTAGCCCTCCCGGAACAGGACGCCCTCATTGGTGAAAGAGGACACCAGGGCCGTCCAGAGGGGCATAAAGCAAAAGAGGCCGAAGAGGACGCAAATTATGGTACATAGCCCGACTACCGTCTTGTCCGCAACGTTGTCACGGTTCTTTCTTTTCATGGGACTCCAATGACGCTAAAAAAGCGCCGATTCAGGGTCGAGTCTTTTTATGACCCAGTTTGCAGCGACTACAGTGATAAAGCCCAAAACCGACTGAAAAAGGCCCACTGCCGAGGACATGCCGATGTTGTTGTTCATCCGCATCGCCCGGTACACAAAGATATCGATAACGTCCGTGGTAGACCGCAGCATGGGATTATCCCCTATAAGGGCGTAAATCATGCCGAAATCGCCGTAAAAAATGCTTCCTACGCTCATAATGAGCAGCATTGCCGTGGTAGTTTTAAGCATAGGCACCGTAATATGCCATATACGGCCCATGCGGCTTGCGCCGTCTATGATCGCGGCCTCGTAAATCTCCTGATCGATGCCGGAAATCGTGGCCAGGTAAATAACCGTCCCGAAACCGGCGCCCTTCCACAACCGCAGCATCACGAGCAGAACGGGCCAAATTTCAGGGGTCTGGTAAAAATTGATCCCCTTCCCTCCCAGGGCTCTGATAAACTGGTTGATAAGCCCTTCATCGGTGGAAAAGAGCGCCAGGGAGAACACGGCAACCACTGTCCAGGAGATGAAATTCGGCAAAAACATAAAAGCCTGGGTAATTTTCTTCGTGTATTTGGAGGTCATCTCGTTCAGGGAAACCGCCAGGATGATCTGTACCACAAGGCCCGTGGATATAAACAGGGCGTTGAGGAAAAGGGTGTTTACGGTAATGGTGATCCAGTTCCGGGAAGTCAGGAAAAATTCGAAGTTTTTAAGCCCCACAAAGGGGCTGCCGATTCCGAAAAACGGCGCAAGAGGGGTGTATTTGACAAAGGCGATGTAGAGCCCCGCCATAGGCAGGTAGTTGAAAATAATGAAGAAAAGCAGCCCCGGCAGGGTCAGAAGATAAAGATACCGGTTGTGCAGGATCTCCTGAAGGAAGGTTCTGCTTTTTTGCGTATCATAGGCCGTATTTTTCCGTGACATTTATCCTGACCTCTCCTGTACATCCGGGTAAGAATACGTTACTTTTGTAGTATATCATACTTTACAATAATGTCAATAACATTTTGTAACGTTACTAATATTTTTTTTAGAGTTACAAGTATAGCTTTTTTGTAATCAGGATGGTATAGTTAGAGTCATGGCAAACAATACGATAACCTTGGCCCAGATTGCGGAGCGGCTTGGGGTAAGCAAAATTACCGTTTCCCGGGCCCTGAAAGGCCAGCCGGGGGTAAGCGATTCCCTCCGCAAAGAGGCCCGGAGGCTGGCTTCGGAGCTTGGTTATCAGTACGAACGGCTGCGTTCCTCACAGGATGAGAAAGGCCGCTTCATTTTTTTGGTCCCAAAACACTTCTATCTGGCACTCGATGTTTTTTATCATGAAATTTACTATTATTTGTATTCCCTCTGCCAGGCCAAGGGCATGGAGCTATCGGTACGGATTCTGGAAAAAGACGCTGAAGAGCGGGGCATCCTGCCGGAGGACGCGGCGTCGGCTGAAGGGATCTTTATAGGCGGGGAAGCAGCCGAGCCTGTTTTACACGGAATAGCCGCCCTGCGGGTACCCTGCGTAGGCATTGATTTTAACATCACCAGCGGCCTCTTTAGCTGCGTGTGTATTGATAATTTTATGATAGGCGTCATTGCCGCCGAATACCTGTATAAGCAGGGTTACCGGAAAATAGGTTTTATCGGCTCACATGAACGTACATCCAGCGCTTCGGATCGCATCCACGGCCTTATGAGGGTTATAGGGCAAAAGAAACTGTACTTTCGCGACGACTGGCTCTTCGATAACTATGATGAACAAACCGGCAGGTATACCATAAACGTCCCCCTCCCCCCGGAGATGCCTGAAGCGTATATTGGCTACAATGATAATACGGCGTATTATTTTATGGAATTCCTGAAAAGCGCCGGATACCGGGTGCCCGAAGATGCGGCTGTTATCGGCATTGACAACACCAGCCTTGCCGCTTCATGCCACCCGCCTATGACCAGCATTGAAATAAACAGATACCGTTTTGCCGAAGAGGCGCTCCGGCTTATGACGGAACAGCTTGAAGGAAAAAACGCCGTGCAGCGGGTATATCTAAACCCCGCCATTGTCGAGCGGGACTCAACGCCTGTGAGGTTATGTGTATGAACCGGAGAGAAACTGTTATCGCCGCCTTGAACCACCGGGAAACCAGGCCCGTCCCTTATACGCTGGGGCTTACCGGCCAGGCGCTGGAAAAACTGGTACAGTATTCCGGGGACCCGGCTGTTGAGGGAAAACTGGGGTCCTATATGACGGAGATCTATTACGCGGGCCGGCCCCGGGAACTGCCGGGGAGGCCGG
The DNA here is from genome assembly GCA_031281855.1 of Treponema sp. GTDB lineage: Bacteria > Spirochaetota > Spirochaetia > Treponematales > Breznakiellaceae > JAITEW01. The sequence goes on along the minus strand of JAITEW010000018.1, from coordinate 11,605 downwards.
GATATTTCCGGGATGATTTCGGCGTCCTCTGGAACCGGAACGGGGCGGACAAGGACATCGGGGTTATTGACGGGCTGGTAATAGAAGACATTGAGGACAATTCGTACCGTTTTCCTCCAATGGATGAACAGTGGCTGCGGGAGGAACTGGAAAAGCTCTGCGCCGCACATACGGATCAATTCCGGGTGGCGGACTTCGGTTTTACCCTGTTTGAGCGCTGCTGGACCCTTATGGGGATGGAAAACGTTCTGGCCGGCATGCTGACCTGTCCCGACGCGCTGGAAAATTTCTTTGACCGGCTCGTTGATTTTTGGCTTCCCATTATTGATATCGTCCTGGAATACGATGTAGACGCGGTCCAGTTCGGCGACGACTGGGGCCAGCAGCACGGGCTTATCATGGGCCCCGATCACTGGCGGCGTTTCATCAAACCCCGGCTGGCCCGGCTTTACGGGCGGGTCAAGTCAAAGGGCAAGTTCGTCCTCCAGCATTCCTGCGGGGACTGCCGCGAAATTTTCCCGGACCTGATTGAGATCGGCCTTGACTGCTATCAAACCTTCCAGCCCGAGATCTACGACATCACCTATATGAAAAGCCGTTACGGGAAAAACATCTGTTTCTGGGGAGGCATTTCCACCCAGCGGTGCCTGCCCCGGCTGAACCCCCGGGGGGTTCAGGAAGAAATTGTCCGGGTAGCAAAGATCCTCAGCCCCGGGGGAGGCTATATTTTGGCCCCTACCCACGCTGTTCCCGGGGACGTTCCTCCGGAGAACATCCTGGCTATGGCCGAGGTCTTTCAGCACCAGGAAAAGTTTTTTTAACCCCGGCGGCCAGCGGATTTAGCGCAGGGATTGGAAACGAGTCCCCTTGTCTGCTATACTACGAAGGGGATTTCATGGATTATAAAGAAGCTGGCGTAAATATCGAAGAAGGTTACCGGGCGGTAGGTAAGTACCGCGAACTGGCGGCGGCGACTGCGAACGGCGCGGTGCTGAACGGTATCGGCAGTTTTGCCGGTATGTTTTCGCTTAAAGAGATCCTCAAGGCCGGAGAAGGCATGGAGGACCCGGTTCTTGTTTCCGGCACCGACGGGGTGGGGACCAAGCTGGACATCGCCTTTAAGATGAAAAAGTACGATACTGTAGGTATCGACTGCGTGGCCATGTGCGTCAACGACGTGCTCTGCCACGGCGCGCGGCCCCTTTTTTTCCTGGATTACCTGGCATGCGGAAAGCTTGACGCCGATGTGGCGGCGGATCTGGTAAAAGGCGTGGCAACAGGCTGCAAGGAAACCGGTACGGTTCTTTTAGGCGGCGAAACCGCTGAGATGCCGGGTTTTTACGATGAAGGCAAATACGACATTGCCGGTTTCGCCGTAGGTATCGCGGACCGCAAAAAGATCATCGCAGGGCAAAAAATCCGCGAAGGCGACACCCTCCTGGGCCTCGCCTCCTCAGGTCCCCACTCCAACGGCTTCAGCCTTATCCGCAAAGCCGTTCCTGACATCAACGAAGACTTCGGCGGCATGCCCATAGGCAGCGCCCTTCTGGAACCCACGCGTCTTTATGTCAAACCCGTTCTGGGCCTTATGGAAGAGGTTGAAATCCGCGGCATGTCCAACATCACCGGCGGCGGCTTTTACGAAAATGTCCCCAGGATGTTTCCCCGTTTTCAGGCGTCCGGCGGGAACAACGAAAGCGGGAGCGTTTTTGACGCAGTAATCCGCGACCCCCTGGCTTCCGGCTATAAAGGGGGCTGGAAAGTCCCACCTATCTTTGCCCGTATCGCCGCAGGGGCCGCGGGGCGCAGGGAAACCGGCGCGGCTGCCCAGAAAGCAGGGGAAGAAATTCTCCGCTCTGATCCGAAGATAAAAAAACTCATGTTCAACACCTACAATATGGGCATCGGCTTTGTCATCGCCCTGGCGCCGGAAGATGCGGCGAAAGCTGCGGCGTACCTTGAAAACAAGGGCTTCCCTTGCTGGGAAATAGGCTATGCGGAAAAACGCCTCGGCCCCGGGGAAACGCGGTTTGAATAGGGCCTCCGGAGCTTTGCTGTGAACATCCTGGTCCTGGTCTCAGGGAGCGGCACCAACCTCCAGGCCCTTATAGACGCCCAGGCTCAGGGCCGTCTGGGGAACGGGAAGATCGCCGCTGTGGTGTCCGACCGCGCCGGGGTTTATGCCCTTGAACGGGCCCGGCTCGCGGGGATACCCGCCTTCATTGAGGCGCCTGACCGCTCCCTCCCTAAACCTGACCGCCGCCGGGAACTTTCTGACCGCATATTCCGCCATTGCCGGGAGCGGCGCATCGGCCTCATTATCTATGCGGGTTTTCTTTCCATCCTCGCAGGGGATATTATAGAAGAGTATTCAGGCAGGATGATCAACCTGCACCCGGCGCTTCTCCCCAGGTTCGGCGGCCAGGGCATGTACGGCGGGCATGTCCACCAGGCGGTGCTGGAAGCAGGGGAAAAGGAATCGGGCTGCACGGTACATCTGGTGAACGCGGGAATTGACACAGGGCCTATTCTGCTGCAGCGCAAAGTCCCGGTGTTCCCGGGGGATACGCCGGACACTCTGGCGGAACGGATTCACCTGGAGGAACACATTGCCATCGTCGAGGCTGCCGGATTGATGATAGAACGTTTTAACAAAACCGGAGGAGTTTCATGAAAATGCGGGCGCTCATCAGCGTATTTAATAAAGACGGCGTTGGGGAGTTGGCGAAATTCCTGGCAGATTCGGGCTGGGAGATCCTTTCCACCGGGGGTACTTCAAAGTATCTCCAGGAAAACAAGATCCCTGTTACCGATGTTTCTTCTGTCACAGGTTTCCCTGAATGTCTTGACGGCAGGGTCAAAACCCTGCACCCTGCTATCCACGCCGGCCTCCTGGCGCGCCGGGATGTTCCTTCACACATGGACACTCTTAAAGCGTTAAACCTTTCTGCAATAGATTTGGTCTGCGTCAACCTTTATCCGTTTTTCGATAAAGTACAGGCAGGGCTCTCTCTGGAAGAAACTGTGGAGTTCATCGACATCGGCGGCCCCACCATGCTGCGGTCGGCTGCCAAGAATTACCGGGATGTTATCGTCCTCACGGACCCGGGGGACTACGCCGAAACCATGGCGGGCCTTAAGGCAGGGAATGTGCCGGCGGAATTCAGAAAGCAGCTTGCAGGAAAAGTATTTGATCTTACATCGGCGTATGACGCCGCTATTGCCCGCTATCTCCTGGATGAGGAGTACCCCAAGTACTGGCCTTTGTCCCTCAAAAAAGGACAGCAGCTCCGGTACGGCGAAAACGGCCACCAGTCCGCGGCGCTCTACCTCAGCGCCGATCATACAGGGGCCCTGGGCGGCATGGAACAGCTCAACGGCAAAGAACTGGGGTACAACAACATCCGCGACCTGGACCTGGCATGGAAGGCCGCCTGCTCCTTCGGCCTCCCGTCAGCCGGAGCCGGCCCTATTGGCGCCGGCGATGTGGGCAGACTGGGCCTGGACGCCGGTAAAGACGCGGTCTGCTGCGTCGCGGTCAAGCATAACACCCCGTGCGGCATCGCTTTAGGCGGCACGCTTATGGAGGCTTATGAAAAAACGTTCGCCTGCGATCCTGTTTCCATCTTCGGCGGCATCCTGGCTTCCACGGTTCCGGTAGACGCCGCTGTTGCGGAAAAACTGGGCGAACTTTTTCTGGAAATCGTCGTCGCCCCGGATTTCGACCCCGGGGCCTTGGAGATCCTCAAAAAGAAAAAGAACCTCCGTATCATGAAGGCCAGGTACGCGCCCAGGGAGGACAAGGAATGTATCGCCGTAGACGGCGGCCTCCTGGTTCAGCAGGTCGACAGGCGGCTCCTTGAAAAATGGGAAGTAGTTACCAAAACGGCCCCTTCTGCTGAGGACATTGCGGACCTCGTCTTCGGTATACGGGCCGTAACCTACGTGAAATCAAACGCCATTGTAGTGGTAAAAGACCGCGCCGCTGTGGGCATAGGCGGCGGCCAGACCAACCGTATCTGGGCTGCCGAACAGGCCCTTGCCAGGAGCGCCGGGGTTATTTCGGCTTCAGCCGGAAAAGGCGGGGACTGCAAACCCGCGCGGGTCCTGGCTTCGGACGCCTTCTTCCCCTTCCCTGACGTGGTAGAAGCAGCCGCGGCGGCAGGCATCAAGTCCATCATCCAGCCAGGAGGCTCCGTTAACGACAGGCAGTCCATTGAAGCCTGCGACAGGCTGGGAGTGGCCATGGTGTTCACCGGGACGCGGCATTTTAAACATTAATCTAAGGATATAAGCGTGCCGTATTTATACGAAACTCATCTGCATACTTCCCAGAGCAGCGCCTGCGGCGTATCCGAAGGGCGGGAATACATCACACGATACAAGGATCTGGGCTACGCCGGGATCATCATAACGGATCATTTTTTCCGGGGAAACAGCACGGTTGACCCTTCTCTTCCCTGGAAAAAGCGGGTAGAACGGTTCTGCCGGGGTTACCAGGACGCCAGGAACGAAGGGGAACGCCGGGGCCTGGATGTTTTTTTTGGCTGGGAGGAAACCTACGACGGGGACGATTACCTGGTTTACGGCCTGGACGGAAACTGGCTGGCAGAACACCCGGAAGCCGCTTCATGGACCAGGAAAGAACAGTTCCGGGCGGTAAGCGCCGCAGGGGGCTGTGTGGTACAGGCCCATCCTTTTAGGCAGCACCATTACATACACCGCGTTACCCTCTCGCCTGCCCTGGTCCACGGGGTGGAAGCTGCTAACGCGGGAAACCGTGAACAATCCTACGATGCCCTGGCCTGGGTATATGCCAGGAAGGCGGGCCTCACCATTACCGCAGGTTCGGATATCCATGCGGCCGGTGATGTGGACAGCAGTACGGTTTTCGGGATATACCTTGACGCCAAACTGAAAACCATTGCCGGCTATGTTGAGGCGGTAAAGAGTAATGCCATCAGGGGCCTCAGGATTTCCCCTGGGCGCTGTGATTATCAGGGCTGCGAAGAAATAACGCTTCCTGTTGAAATTCTGGACGCTGATGAACGCGTATCGGGCAGGGATATCAGGGAGTATTTGGAGGAAACATGAAAGAACATTCCGCAGGGATCTCCGGGGAAGAGCGCTGTCCGGAAGCTGATGTACCGGTCAGGATCAAGGAGCTCAGGGAAATCGTGGAAATCAGCGCTATAGACATGGCCCGGGAAATTGATATTCCCCTTGAAACATACGAAAAATATGAATCCGGCGTGCTGGACATACCTATCAGCGTTCTTTACAAAATTTCCGCCCGCCTTGGGGTGGACGCCACGGTACTGCTCACAGGAGAAGATCCCCGTATGGATACCGCCAGCGTCTGCAGGGCAGGAAAGGGGGTCAGGGTCGAACGCTTTCCGGGTTACGAATTCACCAGCCTGGCCTACAATTTCAAAGACAGGACCATCGAGCCTCTTATGGTTTACCTCGATCCTTCAAGGGAAGCGGCGGATCTCGTAACCCATTCGGGTCAGGAATTCAATTATGTAATAAACGGAAAAGTGAAGGTCACCGTAGGTTCCAGGGAATATATCCTTGGCCCAGGGGATTCTATCTATTTCAACGCAGGCATCCCTCACGGACAGAGCGCCCTGGGCGGGCCGGCTCAATTTATCACTATCATACAGGAAAAATAGATGAACGAAATACTCTCCCGTTACTGCCCTCGTATCGAATTTGAAAGCTATGAGGATTTTTACGCCAACTACGTCTGCAATGTCCCGGAAAACTTCAACTTTGCCTATGATGTTGTTGACGAATGGGCCGGCATCCAGCCAGAGAAAAAAGCGCTGATCTGGACCAATGACGAAGAAGAGATGAAATCCTATACATTCAGGGACATGAAGCGCTTTTCCTGCAAGGCCGCCAATGTCCTCCTTGGCCTGGGAATCAAAAAAGGCGACGTGGTTATGCTTATTTTGAAACAGCGTCCTGAAGTCTGGATCCTCATGACGGCTCTGGAAAAAATAGGCGCCGTCTGCATACCCGGCACCTACCAGCTTACCCAAAAGGACATTGTCTACCGCTGCAATATCGCGGAAGTCAAAATGCTCATCGCCGTGGACGACCCTGAGCTCCTCAAAAACATCGAAGCCGCTGTGCCTGAATGTAAGTACCTTATATGCCGCGCCGCTGTGGGCAGCGCCGTGCCCCGGTCTTTTATCGACATGAAAAAAGAAATAGAAAAAGCGGATGATGCCTTTGAGCGGCCCCGGGGAGAAGGTGAAACAAAAATCCGGGAGCCTATGCTCATCTATTTTTCTTCAGGTACTACCGGTATGCCCAAGATGGTCTACCACAACCACTGCCTTCCCTTGGGCCACATCGTAACCGCCAAATACTGGCAGTGCGTCGGGGACAACAAGGTCCACATGACCCAGACCGATTCGGGGTGGGCAAAATTCGCATGGGGCAAAATCTACGGCCAGTGGATCTGCGGCGCCGCTATCGGGGCCTACGATACGGAAAAATTTACTCCCCAGGGGATACTCAGTGCCCTCCAGCGGCTGCGGCCCGCGACCTTCTGCGCTCCGGCTACCATTTTCCGTTTCCTCATTAAGGAAGATCTCAAATCTTACGATTTTTCCTTTATCGAACATACCTCTGTGGCCGGGGAACCTTTGAGCCCCGAAGTCTACCACCGGATCAAGGAGATGACAGGACTTGAAATCCGCGAAGGTTTTGGACAGTCAGAAACTTCGGTAATGGCGGCGGCCTTCAAATGGCTTCCTGTAAAACCCGGGTCCATGGGCAGGCCCGCCCCTCTTTTCGGCCTCAGCCTTCTGGATGAAAACGGACAAGCCTGCGATGACGGCCTCGTAGGGAATATCAGCATTACCGCGGCAGGAAACAACATCTACTCGCCCGAAGGCGCTTCGGTTACGCCGGGCCTTTTTACGGGTTATTGGAAAGACGAGGACATTACCAAAAACTGCTGGTACGACGGCGTCTACCGGACCGGAGACATGGCCTGGCGCGACGGAGACGGTTACTACTGGTTTGTCGGCCGCAACGATGACGTTATAAAATGTTCAGGTTACCGCATCGGTCCCTTCGAAGTGGAAAGCGCCCTGATGGAGCACCCTTCGGTCCTGGAATGTGCGGTAACCGCTGTCCCTGATCCCATGCGGGGCCAGGTGGTCAAGGCTACCATAGTTCTGGCCAGGGGTTTTTCTCCATCAGAAGAGCTTACCAAAGAACTCCAGAACCATGTCAAACGGGTTACTGCCCCTTATAAATACCCGCGTATTGTGGAATACGTTAAGGAACTCCCCAAAACCGTCAGCGGCAAGATCCAGCGCAGCGTAATCAGGAAAAACGACGAGGGCCTGAACCTGACCCGCTGTTAAACCCGCCTGTTACCTCCTGCGCCCATAAGCTGAACTAAATAGTGTCTGTCCATAATGTAGACACATTATGGACAGATTACCTTAAAAACCGCATTTTCGTAGCCTTTAGGCGAGAAAATGCAAGGTCTGTCCACAAAGTAACCGACTTTGTGGACAGACACTAAATAAGCTCTTCAGCCTTTGACGCGGTGAAGATCAGTTTCTTTTCCTGAACTACAGCCGTGCCCGTAAGACGGCAGCCCCTTGGCTTTTGATCCTTTGTTCCGGCCACGACCCAGGCGTTGTTGCTTTTCCGTATGTTCGCCTGGGTTACAACCATCTTATAGATCCCAAAAATGACCTTGTCGCCGTCCACCTGGCCCTGACCCGCGATAATCGGATGCGGCGTTCCGTCGGCATTGACCGTAACCAGCGTAATTACAGCCGCCTCTTCAATAATCCCTTTGATGTCCCCGGTAATGACCATAACAGTCCTCCAAAAATAATATTAGATATTATAATAATATCTAATATTAGATTAATACCAAAAAGAGGACTTGTCAAGGGTTTACTTGCGAAAAATGTGATTCTTAGGTTATGATAAACCATGCTTTTATCGGTTCAGTTTCCTTCGTGGCTCAAGCCGGAGATAATTCCCGGTCTTCCGGTACGCTGGTACGGCCTCATGTACATTATTGCCTTCGGTGTTGCTTTTCTGCTGTACCGCCGTCAGGTGCGGGAGCGGAATTTTCCTATAACCGAGGATGAGCTTTCAGGCCTTTTTTTCTGGGGCATTTTGGCTCTGGTTCTGGGAGCCCGGATTTTCTCCGCTTTGGTCTACGAAACCGACGACATCTACCGGAAGGCCCCTTGGCGTATATTCTGGCCTTTCAGGGACGGGAGGTTCACAGGTTTCCAGGGTATGAGCTATCACGGCGGCGTAATCGGAGGTCTTACGGCAATTCTGGTCTATTCGGCAAGAAAGAAATTCGATTACCGGGAAATCGGGGACATGTTCGCCGCCAGTATCCCCTTGGGTTATACGTTCGGCAGGCTGGGAAATTTTATCAACGCCGAACTCTACGGCCGCATTACCGGAAGCCCTCTGGGGATGATCTTTCCGCATGGCGGCGTCTATCCCGGGGATGTCAACTACGCTGTTATCCGGGACGGAGCCGCAAGGCTGGGGCTGGAGGCGGTACCCGGATTCAACGGCGTCCTCAACTATCCCCGGCATCCTTCCCAGCTTTACGAAGCCCTTTTTGAGGGGATAATCCTCTGGGCCGTGATTTGGTTTTTCCGGAACCGCAAACCCTTTAAGGGTTTCCTTATCACCCTCTATCTTTCGGGCTACGGGCTTTTCCGTTTTTTTCTGGAATACTTCCGGGAGCCCGACGCGGGCCTGGGTTACCGCATAGAACTGGTCAAAAATGATCTGCCCCCTGCGCTGGCTCATCCTCTGCTTTCTTTTTCTACCGGTCAGATCCTCTCTTTTGGGATGATCCTCCTCGGTCTGGCTTGGGCGTTTATAGCCTCAAGGCTGCCTGGCCGGGAGCCGGTGCGGGTCTACCCTAACGCTGAGGAACAGGCTGCGGCAAAAGCGGCAGGGGAAAAAAAGCAGCAGCGGAAGAACCGGCGCAGGATGCAGCGGCATATTAGCGGGAAAAAGTAAGGCCCTGCCGGGAACCTTAAACCTGCTGTGAGGTAAGCATGAGGTATTACAGTACCAGAAACAAAAACGAGGCTGTGAGTTTTGCCGCAGCGGCCCTGGCTGGCCTTGCTCCGGACGGCGGGCTCTATGTCCCTGAGGAAATCCCCCAATACCCAGGAGCGGTAAAATCTTCCCTTGGGGCTATGGACTACCCGGACATCGCCTTTGAAACCATCAGGCCCTGGGTAGAAGGGGAGATACCCGGATCGGTGCTGGAAGAAATAGTCCATTCGGCCTATCCTTTCGGCGCGCCGCTCATTGAAGCCGGGGACCGGCTGGTACTGGAGCTGTTCCACGGCCCTACAGCAGCCTTCAAGGACTTCGGCGCCCGCTTTATGGCAAGGGCCTTTTCGTATCTCCGCAGAGGCGAAGGAAAACCCTTGCGAATTCTCGTAGCCACATCAGGGGATACCGGCGGCGCCGTGGCTGACGGGTTTTACGGCGTCGAAGGCATTACCGTCACGGTTCTCTACCCTAAAGGCCGGGTCTCGCCATTGCAGGAACGGCAGATCGCGGGCTTGGGTGGCAACATCAGCGCTATCGCCGTTGAAGGCAGTTTTGACGACTGTCAGGCTCTGGTAAAACAGGCATTTGGTGACAAGGATCTCAAAAAACGGCTGGAACTTTCTTCGGCTAATTCCATCAACATATCCCGGCTTATCCCCCAGGCGGTTTACTACGCCGCCGCTGCTGGCAGGGCTTTTGCGGGCATTCCTGACAGCGACGGCGAGGCGACTCCGCGAACAGAGGGCGGGAAGCGGAAGGCGCAGGATAGGGATGATGGAAGGAAAGCGGAGCTTTTCGGTATCCGTCCGGGCGTCCCGGTCACTTTCTGCGTGCCTTCCGGGAATTTCGGGAATTTGACCGCCGGGCTTTACGCATACAAGATGGGAGCCCCTGTGGCGCGATTTATCGCAGCTACCAATATCAACAAAACTGTGCCGGATTATCTTGAGAGCGGAATTTATGAAGTCCGGCGTTCCCAGGCTACTATGAGTAACGCTATGGATGTAGGGGCGCCCAGCAATTTCGAGCGTATGGCCGCCCATTTTTCATGGGAAGAGATGAAGCGCCTTATCCTGGGGGCTTATGTCAGCGATGAGGAAACCAGGGAGGCTATTATCCGGGTTCATTCCCGGTGGGGTTATTTTCTGGACCCCCACAGCGCCGTGGGCTGGCACGCCGTGGATGCCCTGGCTGCTGCGGGCAGGTTAACACCCGGCCCTCTGGGGGTGCTCTCAACCGCCCATCCGGCCAAGTTCGCCGAAACCGTGGAAAAGCTGGCCGGCCCTGTCCCGGCCCCTGGTTCCCTTAAAAAAGCCATGGAACGGACCGTTAATTCCCGGACTATCCCGGCGGAACTTTCGGCCTTAAAGGAGTGTTTATGAAACCATGTCCCTGCGGGTCCGGCCTCGATTACGCCGAATGCTGCGAGCCGTACATCACCGGGGTGAAAGATCCCCCTACAGCCGAGGCTCTTATGCGCAGCCGCTACAGCGCCTACACGGTACACGCAATAGACTACATCATCAGCACCTGCGACCAGGAGGCCGGGAGTTCCATTGATGTAAAGCAGACCCGGGACTGGAGCGAAAAGTCCGTCTGGCTCGGCTTAAAGATCCTTTCTGTGGTCAAAGGCGCCGCTGCCGATACTGAGGGAACTGTTGAGTTTGAAGCCGCCTATGAACGGGAGGGGTTAAAAGATATCCACCACGAAAAGGCGCGGTTCAAAAAAAAGCAGGCGAAGTGGTTTTACATTGACGGCGACATAGTGCCCAAAACCGTAGTGCGCGCGGGCCCCAAGGTTGGCCGCAACGAGCCCTGCCCCTGCGGTTCAGGCAGAAAGTACAAACACTGCCACGGCCGGGCGGCTGGTGATAGAGCGTAAGCCCTGTCCTGAAGGATCATCACCCCCCCCCCCCCCCCAAAAAAAAACCCTCTTAGCTATCATCCTCAACCGACACCATGCAGATTCAGGCTATTTTTTCGCAAGCCTGATGACGTTCCACGAAAGGCGCGGCAGGATCGCCGTGAGTTTTTCGCCTTCTACCCTGGCGCCGCTTCCCGCGTGAGGCTTAACCCTGTCAGGCTCAGTTATAGAATTCACCGCTTTAAGATCAAGGTTCGTCATGACTATGTGTTCAATAACCCGGAAACCGCCAAAGCCGCCAAGGGTGTATTCAGCCTCAATGTCGCCGTCCGCGTCCCTGTTTACCGCAAAGACAGTAAGGGTTTCATCTTCCTCATTCGAAACAGCGACGCTGTCCAGGATCGGAACGGCGTCGAAGTCTTTTGTCTCATAAACAGGCGACTCAATGACGCAATCAAGGGCGGTTCCTCTGCCGTATTTCGAGGCATGGAAGTAAGGATAGAAAATGGGCTGTTTATAAACCCCTTCTTTTGCCGTCATAATAGGCGCTATGACATTCACAAGCTGTGCAAGGCAGGCGATCTTCACCCTGTCGGCGTGGCGCAGCAGGGTGATAAGCGCGAGACCGTTGAAGATGGCGTCCTCGAAATTGTAAAT
>JAITEW010000346.1 GCA_031281855.1 Treponema sp. | reverse complement strand
GATAGCAGTGGATAAGAACGCGGATGGTCCGTTCCAGGCTTCCCCGGACTCTGGCTTCCTGGGTAACAAAAAGCGCCGCTTCCCGGGCCCTCCCTGCTTGCCGCAGCGCCGCAGCGGGGTTTTTTACGTCAAGATCCTCTGTCATGGAAAAAATGATCGAAACCAGATCCGTTTCCTCCAGGCCGTTCCTTTCAAGCAGTTCATCATAAAGGGCGCACACCTGGTTTCCCAGGTCCCCTTCTTCATTCAGGCACCGGCAGGCGCCCCGGAGGGCAAAAAGCCGTTGTTCCCTGTTCATTACATTCCTCCTTGTTCTACAGCGCGTTACCCTGAGAGACGGTAACGATAAAAAGAGCCCCCAGGGCGGTAACAGCGCCGAAAGCTCCCATAATAAGATAGAGAATACCCCATCCCAGGGCTTTGACAGTCCTCAGGGCCTTCGCGCCGCGGGAGCTTCCGTCCCGGAACCCCGAAGCGGGACCCTGCCGCCTGTTTTCCCAAAAGACGAGGACGAACTCCATAACAAGGCTGTACACCGATCCCGCGGCGAGAAAAAACCCCAGCGTTCCCGCCATGCGGAGAAGCATCATCTGGGTAGAATCCATAAAGCCCTGGACAGTGCCGATAGAATAGAGAAACACCGTGAGCAGGCACATCAGCAAAAAGAAGAACACCCCGCGGCTGATAAAAAGAGGAAAGATTTTTCGAAAGAAACCCTGGTCCGCTGCCACTAAATAACCCTGTATGGTCTTGTCTGAGGGACAAAACCAATCTAAAATATCATTATATATCATTAACGGATATATCAAGAAGGGATCATGAAGAAATTTTTTGCCGTTCTGCTCATCCTGCTGATTCTTGGAGGAGCGGTTTTTTTCCTTGGATGGGCTCAGTTCAAAGTCCCTCCGGGGGCATACGGGGTGATGAGGTCAAAAACCCACGGAACAGACCCAAGGGTACTAAAAGAAGGGGAATTCCGCTGGGTCTGGTACAAGCTCATCCCTACTAATATGGAAATTACAGCCTATACCCTGGAACAAGTCAGCAGGAGGCTGGAAACTTCGGGCGAGCTTCCGTCCGGCTCAGTGTACGCCGATCTGGCGGGGTTTAAGACGGATTTTACCTGGAACATATCAGGGGAATTCTCCTTCAGGCTGAAAAGCGAGGCCCTCCCAAGGCTGGCAGAGGAGTATCATCTGAAGGATCAAGACGGCTTGGACGCCCTGGAAGAGGACAAAGCCGGCAAAATTGAATCTTTCATACTTCAGCGCCTTAAAACCTACGGAAAAGACGAGGCAAAAATGGAAACTATCCTCCTTTCGGGCTCCCCGGAGGGCCTTAACCGGGAAATCGAAGAGGCTTTCCCGGATATCGAAAATTTCAACTGCCTTGTCCGGGCGGCCAGGTATCCGGATTATACCCTGTACCGCTCCGTTAAGGGCCTTTACGAGGACTATATCAACAGGCAGCAAATCATTTTGAGGGATGATATAACCAGGGAAGCTGAAGCCAGGGTGAATTCACGGCTCAGGCTGGATGAACTGGCCCAGTACGGGGATCTTTTGACCAGGTACCCGGTCTTATTGGAGTACCTGGCGCTTGAAAAGTAAAAACGATCTTCCGAAAGCATGTTTAACCTGGGTAACCGGGAACCCTGACAGTTGTTCTATAGATTGCACAGTATCGTCCCTTCCGTTATAGTCGAAGGAAGAATATTTATTATGACAGCAGGAGTTATGCGTATGCGGAGGACATGGTTCCTTTTACTGATAGTTTTTTTCGCAGGTATGGCGATCCCCCTGGCGGCCCAGGAAGAGGAAGAACCCGGTTCCCCTCCTATTGAATCCGACTGGGACAGTTTCACGCCTGATCTCTACGCCAGAGGGGATAAATCCTTTATTATCACCCTGGGCCTTCTTATCCCCACGGTTTTTGCCGGCGACGGCATGGAAGGCAGTTCCCACAATATCAAGCTGGGCGGCACAGGGTCTCTGGCTTTCAATTATTTCCTCAACGCCCACTGGTTCGTAGGCGGCGAATTGGGGGGTATGTTCGCCTCTACAAGGGGCAAAAACATGCTGTTTATCGTCCCTTTCGGCGTCAGGGCAGGATACCAGTTTGTGGTAAGCCGTTTTGAATTCCCCATTACCCTGATGATAGGCGCCGCTCCGCAGAAATATCTTGATAAAGGCTACTTCGGCCTCATCATCAAGCCCGGCGCTTCGGCGTTCTTCCGCTTTAACCCCGACTGGTCCTTCGGGCTGAACGCCAACTGGTGGATGCTGCCGGAATGGCCGAAAAACCGCAAAAACGTAGTGGGGAATTTCCTGGAAATAACCCTTTCTGCCAGGTATCATTTCTAGTGAGGTTGATGAGAATATGACAAGCCGTTTTTACAAGAAATTTCCTTCCCAAAGCGGGTGCTTTGCGCTGCTGATACTGCTTCTGGCTGGCCTGGCACTGTCCTGCAACCAGGATTCCATCTTCGCCGATATTTCCGTGGAGCCCGAATTCAAAGAGCCTCGTATAGCGGGAACTCCGACTAATATTGTTGTAGCAAAATATAGTTTTGGTACTGATGGTAGTGATGGTAGTGATAATACTGATGACGAGTGGGCGGTTTTTGCAGCCAGCACGGGATCATCGACCCTCCACCGTTACCGGGGCGGTCATTGGGACACCTCTTTTTCACAGCCAGGCGGCGCAATCGTGGCCCTTGCTACAGACGGCGAAACCCTTTACGCCCTTTCCGGAGACCACATGAATGCGGGTCTCAAAAAATGGGATATTGCGGCGCAAAGCTGGAGCGCGGTAAATGGTGTTGGGGGTTATTCCCTCCAGACCATCTACGGCGCGGGGGGAAAGCTTTTTGCAGGCGGAAAAAGCGGGAGCACGTGGAAGGTGTTTCATGTCAATGGCAACAACCTAGAAGATGTTCCTGGCATGAGCAGCGTTGGCATGCTTACCGGGGCAGCGGAATCCGGAGGAAAATACTTCATAGCTGTTGATAACAAGGGAATTTATTCAACCGACTTGTCTGCAAGTACAGAACAGGTTTCATCCGGTCATCAGGTAAAAGGGATAATCGATATCCCGGTCTATGACATTACACTAAGCCAGAGCGGAACCTATACGTTCACACCACAACCAGTAGGTTACACTCCCTCTCCCTCCCTACCCGTAACTATCAGTAATTCGGGAAACCGGGCGACAGGGCCGTTAACGGCGGTGCTTTCAGGGGCTAATGCCGACTCTTTTACTCTAAATTCTACCCCAACGGACAATATTACAATAAACGGTATTGCCGTAAGTGGTAGTGATACTTTTACGGTAGCCCCCACTACAACCCTTCCTGCGGGAACCTATACCGCCACCGTAACAGTGAGCGATGGGAACAACATAAGCGCTGGATTTAATGTTAGCTTTACTGTAAACCCTTCTTATGGGATAGAGTTAAGTACAAATGAAACCTACACCTTCCCGG
>JAITEW010000344.1 GCA_031281855.1 Treponema sp. | reverse complement strand
TAGTAATTATCTGCTGCTGGTACTGTTCAATGAGCTTTTGGCCGCTCGCTTCCACATACCAGTCACGGTCCTCACTGTCGCTTACAACGAGCCTGGGGAAAGGCATGCTGCCTACCAGTCGCACCCTGCCTGTAACCCGCAAGACGCCCTGTTCCGCAGGCGCAGCGGCCTCTTTGGACCCCTTCAGGTCCCTTTTCCCTAAAGCGCCCAGACCGGGAACAGCCAGGCACAGGGCAAAAAGAATCCCCAAAAAGAGGAAAAGGCGCGCCTCATTCATTAAAAGCCTTCTTGTTTCGTTTCAGCATTACCCAGGCGTCAACAGGGTAGGTCCCGGGCAAGGGATCGGATTGCGCGGAACTACTTTTTACGGAAAAGGACCGGGATTGAGGTACTGTTTCCGCGTTCCCGGCGCCTTCAGAGGATTCGGACGCGGCAACAAGAGGTCCGTACTCAGACCCTCCTCTGTAATTGCTGTTAACATTAAGGGTAAGAAAATACTCGCCTGAGTAAGGCGCCGCGAGAACAACGCTGCGCTGCGTCCTGTCGGCCCCCGCATACCTGATGTTCGGCCCGACGCCATAGAACAGGGGGGTATAGGAAGAACTTGTCATTTTGCTAAACACCCCTTCCCCTGGGGCTAAAGAAACAGGAGCGCCGCTGGTAGTACGCAAATAATGAACTGTCAGTCCGTTCACGTTGTTCCCGGTTATTTCACTGATTTGGTTGTTATAACCATAGATACCGCCCGGGGCTCCGACGATATTAGCCAGGTACCAGCTTTTGAGAACCGGTTCCCACTGGTCGCTGCCGTACATATCAGGTATCCGCATGCGGAATTTAGCGGCCCTGGTCACTGCGCGGTAATCAGTAACAGCCTTTTTGAGGCTTGTATAGATGTCTTTATAAATCCCTTCGCCATTGTCCGCGTGAAGCCTCAACCACTGGAAGAATAAGTACCCCGTGGAATAATCGGCAAGCACATCATCGTCATCATCCCAAACGAAAAAATTATTCCCATACCGTATTGAGCCGTAAGGATCCTGGTTATAATACGAAACCCGGCTGTTGGGATCGCCGCCGTATAGGTATTCAGCCGCGGTGGAAAGCCCTTCGTTGATCCAGAGATCCGGTTCATACCCGTGAACCGCTACGGTATTGGAATAGTTGATAAGATGCTGGAGTTCATGGGCCATAGTGGCATAGGGAATGTTGTCATCTGAAAATCCCGGATCGGTATCGATGTAAAGCATATCCCGTTCATTTGAACGAATGCCGTTGGGATTATCTTTCTCCATGTCAAAGGGCGCGAAAAACCCGGCCACATAGCCCCCTGAGCCGGTATAACTATCCCGGATGTCGGTAAGGAGGAAGGTTACCTTACCGGAACCCGGCTTGTCTTTGGCGGTAACGTGCTTTATCGGGCCGTAGGCCCTGACTATCAAGGCGTGGATATTTTTCCAGTATTCCTCAGAGAGCTGTTCGGCCTTGTCCCGGGTAATGCCGTCCAGGGGCTCTTCTGTTTGAGGATCTACTTCGGCATAAATAATGCAGCGGCTGTCTTCTGCGAGGACTTTCGCTTTTATAGTATCAAAGGTATACCGCTCGCCGCTATCCTCAAGATTAAGTACATAAAAATCTTCCGTTTTTCCTACATTTTCCGGTATCAGGGAATAGGATTCATTGTCATTAATCCCGTCATCGGCATTGCCGGTATCACGAAAGTAATCTTCACCGTATACTTCATAACCAATATCTGAGCCAATATCGCAGGCGTTCAAGACAAAAAACAGGACGGCGAAAACCAGGGTGAGGAAGGTTTTTTTAATAAGGCTTTTTCTTTTCAAACTATTGATGATTATACGATTTTCGGCTCATGTTTTCAATTCCGGGTTCACAGACCTTGTAATACCGCTTTATATGGTGTACGCTGGAAAAACTACGCTATATATAAGGATTGGTCAATGAAAATCGAACGGCTGTTTACGGACCCGGCTTCAGGGCCCTATAAGGATATTGTCTGGGAGAAGCGCAAAAGCGAAATCCGCAACCCCGACGGGAAGGCGATTTTTTCCGAAGAGACGGTGATAGTCCCCTCTTCGTGGAGCCAGATAGGAGCGGATATTATCGCCCAAAAGTACTTCCGTAAAGCAGGGGTCCCTGCTGACAGGATCTATGAATGGAAGAAATGGGCCCCTGAAAGCGGGCCGAAAGATCCCGGTAAGGAACTCCCCAAAGACGGGGCCGAGCACGACGCCCGCCAGGTTTTTCACCGTCTCGCGTATACCTGGATGGACTGGGGCCGCCAGACAGGCTACTTCGATACCAAAGAGGACGAAAAGGCTTTTTACGATGAAACCTGTTATATGCTGGCCCACCAGATGGCGGCGCCTAACAGCCCCCAATGGTTCAATACCGGGCTCTACTCGGTTTACGGCATCGATGGCCCCGCACAGGGGCACTACTACTTCGACCCTGCAGAGGGCAGGGTGAAAAAATCCGACAGCGCCTACAAACGGCCCCAGGTGCACGCGTGTTATATCCTTTCCATCCAGGACGACCTGGTGAACGAAGGGGGTATCATGGACCTGGTGACCCGTGAGGCGCGGCTCTTCAAGTACGGATCAGGGACTGGGTCAAACTTTTCGAAAATCAGGGCCGTCAACGAAAAGCTCTCCGGCGGCGGGGTTTCTTCGGGGCTGCTGTCGTTTTTGAAAATCGGGGACCGTTCGGCATCGGCTGTCAAGAGCGGAGGGACCACCCGGCGGGCGGCCAAAATGGTGACCCTTGACGCGGATCATCCTGATGTTGAAAAGTACATCGAATGGAAGCAGGAAGAAGAGCACAAGGTGGCTTCTATGGTCACCGGTTCCCTGGTGGTGAAGAAACACCTTGAAGGGATCAAAAAAGCCCTGACCGGTTTCAGAGGCCCCGACAGCGACCGGTTCAAGGGTGAAAAAAACCACGAACTCGCTTCGGCGCTGAAGAAGGCTTTAGAGGACAAGATCCCCGCCAGCTACCTCTATCAGCTCCTCAGGCGGCTGGAACAGGGCGACAAGGACCTGAACCCGGCGGTGTTTTCAACAGCCTGGGACGACGACGCGTACAACACCGTGTCAGGGCAGTCCTCCAACAACAGCCTCAGGCTCTCCGATGAGTTCATGAAGGCGGTGCTGGAAGACGGGGACTGGAACCTCACCGGGCGGGTGACAGGGAAAGTTGAAAAAACCGTCAAAGCCCGGAGGCTCTGGGACGCCGCGGCCCGTTCGGCCTGGGCCTGCGCCGACCCCGGCATCCAGTACCACACCACTATTAACGACTGGCATACCTGCCCGTCAGGCGGGGAGATCCGGGCTTCCAACCCCTGTTCGGAATATATGTTCCTGGACGACACGGCCTGCAATTTAGCTTCTATTAATTTAGCCCTTTTCTATGACCTGAAAACCAGGACCTTCAATGTTGAAGCTTACCTCCATGCCGTCAGGATCTGGACGGTAATACTGGAAATCTCTGTGGCCATGGCCCAGTTCCCTGCGCCCCGGATCGCCGAACTCTCCTGGGAATACCGCACCCTGGGTCTTGGCTTTGCCAACCTTGGGAGCCTCCTGATGATCATGGGCCTGGCCTACGACTCCCCTGAAGGCCGGGCCGTAGCAGGGGTCCTTTCGGCGCTGCTCACCGGCGAGGCTTACGCCCAGTCGGCGCGTATGGCCTTGGGGCTCGGGCCTTTCGCGCGATACAGGGAAAACGCCGCCCAGATGCTCACTGTTATCCGTAACCACCGCCGGGCGTGTTACAACGCTCCTGGTGCGGAATATGAGAATCTCCACACCCTTCCGGTAGGGATCGACGCCGCCCATTGCCCGGCATATCTGCTGGACGCCGCCAAAGCGGCCTGGGACCGGGCGCTGGAACTGGGGGAAAAGCACGGCTACCGCAACGCCCAGGTGAGCGCCATAGCCCCTACAGGCACCATCGGCCTCCTTATGGACTGCGACACCACAGGAGTGGAGCCCGATTTCGCGCTGGTCAAATTCAAGAAGCTTGCCGGAGGCGGCTATTTCAAGATCATCAACCAGTCCGTGCCTCCTGCGCTGGAAGCCCTGGGCTACAAGCCTGAGGAAATCGAAACGATCATCGCCTACGCTACAGGGCGCAAAACCCTTGCCGGGGCTCCGGTCATCAACCCCGAAAACCTCGCCGCAAAGGGCTTTACCCCCGAAGCCCTGGCAGCCGCGGCAGAGGCGGTGAAGCCTGCCCTGAACCTGGAAGGTGTCTTCAACCCCTGGATACTGGGCAAAGATTTTGTAGAGAAAAAACTAAAGATACCCGAAGCGGTTTACAGCGTCCCGGGTTTCAGCCTGCTCAAATACCTGGGCTTCAGCTCAGAGGATATTGAGAACGCCGAATTATTCGCCTGCGGGACCATGGGCCTTGAAGGCGCGCCGGGCCTTAAAAAAGAACACTACAGGGTCTTCGACACCGCCACTCCGTCAGGGAAGAACGGCAGGCGGTCCATACCCTGGACCGCACATGTGGAGATGATGGCCGCGTGCCAGCCCTTTATCACCGGCGCCATTTCCAAGACCATCAACATGCCCAACGCCGCTGATTACGAAGACGTAAAAGGCGCTTACATGATGGCCTGGCGCAAAGCCCTCAAGGCGGTGGCCCTCTACCGGGACGGCTCCAAACTGTCCCAGCCCTTGTCGTCCTTCGCCCCCGGTACCGATCCCCTGGCGGACACTATCCTGGGAGTAGAGCGCGGCATGGAAAGCCAGGGTTATACCCCGGGGATCAGCCCTGACCGGAGGAAGCCAGCAGGCGGCATTACCGGCAGGGACAGGGGTCTGCGCAAGCCTCTGCCTAACCGCAGGGCAGGCTATACCCAGAAAGCCAAAATCGGCGGCCATTCCATTTTTATCCGTACAGGCGAATACGAAGACGGCAGCCTGGGCGAAATCTTCCTGGACATGCACAAAGAAGGCGCCGCTTTCCGCAGCCTCCTTAACAGTTTCGCCATTGCCGTCTCCCTGGGGCTCCAGTACGGCGTCCCTCTGGAGGAATATGTTGACGCCTTCACGTTCAGCCGTTTCGAGCCAAACGGCGTGGTCCAGGGCCACGACTATGTGAAGATAGCCACGAGCGTCATCGACTACATCTTCCGGGATCTGGCTATAGGCTACCTCAAGCGGGCCGATCTGGGCCAGGTGAAGCCTGACGATCTCCTGTCCACAGGCACCAAAAACGACACAGCCGAAGCGCAGCGCCCAGGGAGCCTGGACAACCAGATCATGCTGGCCCGGATCAAGGGTTACGAAGGAGACCCCTGCCCTGCGTGCGGCTCCTTCACACTGGTCCGCAACGGCACCTGCATGAAATGCGACACTTGCGGAGGAACCACAGGGTGCAGTTGAGTTCAGGATGATCTATTACGCTTCTTTTGTTCCTGGGATGCAGGAAACGGTAAAAGAAATAATCCTGGAGCGCCTTCGCGGCGCGTCAATCGTAAAACTCCTCGACGGGGCGGTTGTCTTCGACACGCCCTGTACGTACGATAAACTCAACTTTCATTGTTTCAATAATATCTTTATGGTGATTAGCATCATGGAGCATGCTGTTGAAGCTCAAGGCCGGGAGTCTCCTCTTGAAGCGCACATGAAGAAAGCCGCTACGGCCCGGAGCAGCCCGGTTATCTCCGAAAACAACGGCAAAATTAAAACCTTCCGTATCTTCTGTTCCTTTGAGAACAAGCCCGCGGCAATCAGCGAAACCCTGAGGCAGGAAACGGAACGCTTCATTGCCCGGGAATCGGGACTCAAAGTGAACCGGAGCGCCCCTGACACGGAGTTCTGGTTTTTATACCGAAACGAAGGTTTTTCGGTTTTTATGAAGCGCCTGACCAGGCACGCTTCCTTTGAAAAGCAACTGCACCCAGGGGAGCTGACGCCCCAACTGGCATGGTTTTTGTGCAAACTTTCGGAACCTAAGCACACGGATGTGGCAGTCGATCCCTTTTGCGGTTACGGCTCAATCCCCGAACAGCGGACAAAGCATTTTCCTTTTAAAAAGATGTACGCCTTTGACATAGACAACAGGGCTCTGAAAATTACGAGGGAAAAACTCAAAGGAAAAAGCGCCGGCATCTGCGAAGTCATCCCGGTCAATATCGACTCGGTTTTTGAATATATCCCGAAAGGTTCCGTTGACGCTGTCATCACCGATCCCCCCTGGGGCCTGTACAAGGAAACAAATATCCCTTTGCAGCAATTTTACGATAACATGATCGCCGTTTTCGCGGGGCTCCTTAAAACCGGATGCCTGGCAGTGGCGCTTACCGCGAAAAACGAGGAACTGAGGCTGGCTGCTGAAAAGACGCCGGAACTCCCCATAATCCGGACCATACCCATCCTCGTCTCAGGGAAGAAAGCGGCGGTTTTCGTGATGAAGAAGCAGTAGACCTGTTCGGTGTAACGGCGGCCTTATCCGGCCTTCAGCAGTTCCCGGACATCCTGTTCCCTCAGGTTGTACAAGGCATCCAGAAAATCAGACTGGAAACTCCCGGGGCCTTTGGTGGTAGACGCGGCGATTTCCCCGGCTATGCCCATTACCGCCATAGCGTGCGCCGCTGCTGCGGTATAATCGGCGTTTACTGCAGCGAAAGCCCCGGTAAGGGCGGTAGCGGTGCAGCCCAGACCGGTGACTTTGGGCATCAGGGGGTGGCCGTTAAAAATAAGAATCTGATTACCGTCTTTCACAATGTAATCGGTAGAGCCGCTTAAAGAAACAACACAGCCGTACAGGCCGCTCAGGCGCCGTGCCGAATCAGCCGCGGAATCGGAAGACAAGGTACTGTCCACCCCTCTGGTCATAACGGCATCGGAAACAAGGGCGCCGATTTCAGAGGCGTTTCCCCTGATGATGTCAGGGGGGTATGCCGAAAGGAGATCCCTGCACGTCTGGGAACGGTAAGGCGTAGCCCCGGCGCCTACAGGATCAAAGACAATAGGTATCCGCCGTTCCCTTGCCTTGTCCATAGCTATTTCCATCCCCCTGATCCACTGGGGGTTTAAGGTCCCGATATTGATGACCAGCGCCCCTGCCAGAGACGCCATATCGGCGGCCTCTTCTTCAGCATGGGCCATTACCGGAGAAGCCCCGATAGCCAGAAGCGCGTTGGCAGTGTTATTCATAACGACAAAATTCGTGATGTTATGAACCAGAGGCGGGGTTTCCCGGATTTTTACGACATCGTTCCAAACCGATTCAGCTTTTATCATATGATCCTCTCGCAATTAAAAAATATATCACAGTCTGCCCGACCTTTTCACCTGGAGGTAGCGGTTGATGAGGGCTGTAGAAAGACTTTCCGCAGGGGCCTCCATGGTGAGGAGCCCGGAGTGCTCCCAGGTCCGGTAGAGGTCCCTGCGGGAAACCATGTAGGAAAAAGCGGCGGCAGTCTCCAGGGCTTCTTCGGTAGTAGCCGGAAAGCGGCCGGCCAGGCTTTCGGCGTCCTTTTCCCTGAGGCTCACAAGAAGCAAAAGATGGCGCCTTTCAATGCGCTTCAGGATCCATGAAAGGGATTCGCCGTCCTCTTCCCGGAAATTACTGATAAGGACGATGAAGGTCCGGCGTTTGAGCCTGGCCAGGGCGTCTTCGAGGCACGAAAAGGGTGAAGAAGGAACCGGAGAGCTCGAAAGATCATAGAGGCCGTTCATAAGAGCCGGGAAGGCGCTTATCCCTTTTCGCGGGAAAAGCCAGCGCGAAACGCCGCCGAAAGTTCCTACAGCTACGCTGTCCCCGTGCTTCAGGCTTACCCAGGAAAGGAGAAGCACCGCCTCAAGGGCGCTGTCAAACTGGGTGCGCCTGAAAACAGCGGACCCAGCCTGGGGACTGCCCGAAACTGAACCGCCGGGGCTTTCCAGGCGGTGAAGGCGGTATCCTGTATCCAGTAAAAAAAGCACCTGCTGATCCTGTTCTTCCTGGTATTCACGGACTATGAATTTGCAGCCTCCGTCCAGCGAACGGCGGCGGCTCGTGGCCCGCCAGTCAATATCCCTGATAGAATCCCCTTCCTGATAATCCCTGAGGCTCCTGAATTCCAACCCCTGGCCCCTGGGGCGTATGTTTTTCACCCCTGTACGTTCCAGAAGGGCCCGGAGATCCGCCCCCGCAAGGGCCTTTATTTTGGTAAAGTCCGGATAGGTACGCCCCCGGGTCTCGCATCTGTGAAAAACCTTATAACGCCAAAATCTGAGAGGAGAGGATAGCAGCAGTTCAATTCCCGTAAAAAGCCAGAAACCCCGCTCTCTGGGAACAACGGTGTAATCAAAATATACCCCCCCCCTTCCTTTCGGCGGGATCTTTCTATTAATTACAGCCGGAAAAGCGGTACATTCCATGGACTGGGGAAAAAGATCGAAAAGAAGGATCTTCTGAGGGACAAAAAGCCTCTCTCCCCGGCTTATGGAGATCTTTACCACAACGTTTGCGCCCTGGGCCAGGCTGGCCGCAATATCCCTGCTTACCTCAAGCCTGTCGCCGAGAAAATACA